>VFKO01000328.1 GCA_009885515.1 Rhodobiaceae bacterium
ATCGCGTCCGGTTCCAGAGATGGTTTGTGGGGCAAGTTTGTTTTCTTCAGCGATCTTGCGGGCCGAGGGGCTGAGGACCGGTGCTGTTGGTTTTGCCGCAGGCGCCGGCGGAAGGGGTTGCGGTTTTGGCGGCGGCGCTGCCGGCACGCCCGCGCCTTCGCCGATCATGCCGAGGATTGCGCCAACGGCGATAGTGGAGCCCGGCGTCACCCGAATCTCCGATAGCACGCCGCCGCTGGGCGCCGGGACTTCGACGGTGACCTTGTCGGTTTCCAGTTCGACCAAAGGTTCGTCGATGCGGACGGAATCACCCTGGCTTTTGAGCCATTTGGCGACGGTTGCTTCCGTCACCGATTCACCAAGTCCGGGCACGCGAATTTCAGTCGTCATTTATCTGCTCATCTTGTCAAAGTGAAAGGGCGTCATCCAGCAGCGCTTTGAGTTCTGCTTGATGACGGCTTGCCTGTCCGGCGGCGGGAGACGCGGCTGCGTGCCGGCCGGCATAACGCGCGCGCGTTACTCGGGCGCCAACGCGCGTCAAAACCCATTCCAGATTTGGTTCCATAAACGTCCAGGCGCCCATGTTTTTCGGCTCTTCCTGGGCCCATACCATGTCGGCCTGCTTGAAGCGGGCGAGTTCGGCGACGAGCGAGCGCGCGGGGAACGGATAAAACTGTTCGACGCGCATCAGATAGACGTCGTCCAGCCCGCGCTTTTCGCGTTCTTCCAGCAAGTCGTAGTAGACCTTGCCCGAACAGAGCACGACGCGGCGGATTTTGTCGTCGGGGACAATGGCGACGGTCGAACCGGGATAGGTTTGCGCGTCGTCGTGCAAGACGCGGTGGAACGAAGTGCCCGGCCCCATCTCCGACAGCTTCGAAACGCAGCGCTTGTGACGGAGCAGCGATTTCGGCGTCATCAGGATCAGGGGTTTGCGGAAGTTGCGATGGATTTGGCGGCGCAGGGCGTGGAAATAGTTCGAGGGCGTGGAGATGTTGCCGACCTGGATGTTGTCTTCGGCGCAGAGCTGGAGGAAGCGTTCGAGGCGGGCGGAGGAATGTTCCGGCCCCTGTCCCTCATAGCCGTGCGGCAGCAGCATCACGAGGCCCGACATGCGCAGCCATTTCTTTTCGCCCGAGACGATAAACTGGTCGATCAAAACCTGGGCGCCGTTGACGAAGTCGCCGAATTGCCCTTCCCACAGCACAAGCGCTTTGGGTTCGGCGAGGGTGTAGCCGTATTCGAAGCCCAAGGCCGCTTCTTCCGAAAGGAAGGAGTCGATGAC
>VFKO01000086.1 GCA_009885515.1 Rhodobiaceae bacterium
AGTCTGCTCGATGCACTCGCGCTGCCACCTTACTGGCGCGCCAAACTTCGCCGCCACGTCTGGAGCCCAGCCCGTCTCGCTGAATTGCTTACTGAACTGACCAGTCCTGCCGGCACCGGAAATGAATTCCTCGCCCGGATCGGGTCGCTTGCGCCAGTTGAAGCGCGCGCAGCGCTTGAAGCGGCACTGGCGCAGGACGGCATCAAACCAATAGGCTTTCGCACCCTCGACGAAATCACCGAGCGCTTTCTGGAGCGCGCAGCCGAAGCCTCCATTGCGCGTCTGCCGCAAAGCACCGCCGCACTGATCACCTCGTTTGCAGCCGTCAGCGTTCCTGCCACCCAGGCCATCGACACGTTGCACAAGCTGACGCGTGCCGCCGCCATATCTATCGATCCCGCCATCGATGCTCTCAAGCATCGTTTCGAACTCCTCTCGAACTCCGGCTTCGATCTCGCCAAGGCAACTTTTGCCTCGCGCTTTGGCCGCAACATGGAATACTACACCGGCTTCGTCTTTGAGTTTCGCTCCGCCTCGGCAACCCCACCCGTCGCGGGCGGCGGCCGTTACGACAATTTGCTCACGGCCCTCGGCGCCGCCAAACCCACGCCCGCCATCGGTCTTGCCATCTTCGGGGAACGTCTAGCAGTGGCACGCGGGGCCGCGTCATGATACTGATCTTAGCCATTCCCTCCAAGGGCCGCTTGCAGGAACAAACCCTCGACTATCTGGCCGCCGCAGGGCTTTCGATGCATCAATCGCGCGGTGTCCGCGACTATACCGCCAGTCTCGCCGGTATCGACGGTATAACTATGTCCCTGAATTCAGCTGCCGAAATCGCCGATGATCTCATCGCCGGGAAAATCCATCTTGGCATAACCGGCGAAGACCTGCTCGCCGAGCGCAGCGCCGGCAACCGCGTCCACAGCATAGAGCGTCTGGGCTTCGGGTGCGCAAATGTCATCGTCGCCGTCCCGCGCGCCTGGATCGACGTCTCCACCATGGCCGATCTCGACGACGTGGCCGCCAGCTTCCACACCAGGCATCATCGCAAGCTTCGCGTCGCCACCAAATACGTAACCCTCGCGCGCAATTTCTTTGCCAGCCACGGCATCGCCGACTACCGCATTGTCGAAAGCCTTGGTGCCACCGAAGGCGCCCCCGCGTCGGGCACAGCTGAGGCCATCGTCGACATCACCACATCAGGCGCAACGCTGACCGCCAACGATCTGAAGATCCTCAATGACGGCATCATCCTCAAAAGCCAGGCCGCCCTGACCGCCAGCCTGCGCGCCAACTGGACCACCGAATCCCGCACCGCCGCCCGCGCCCTGCTGGACCGAATTGCCGCTCCAGCGGACAATCATTTGTTTTCAACGCTCGAAGAGGCACTGAGAATCAAATAAATTAACGGGACGCTATAATTAATTGATAGAATCATGATCCGATACTCCGTGCAGGCATTGGTGCCGCTCATCCTATCGAGATAGACAAGATGTGAGATCTATAGCGTCCCGTTATTCAACCCTCCGCCATCGCCCCGCGCACGCCAACGTCGCGCCCCGCCGGATCGATGAGCACGCCGGGGTTCAAGATCCCGCGCGGATCGACCGCCTTCTTCGCCGCGCGCAATGCTTCGCCAAACAGTGGCGGACACTCGAGCGCATAGCCCGGGCGATGATCGCGCCCAACCGCGTGATGATGCGTGCTCGTGCCGCCCGCCGACACCACCACGTCGTTGGCCTCAGTCTTGATCGCGCGCCACTGCTCCATCAGCGCCTCGGGCCTGCCCATCGCCTGAAATGAGAAATAAGGCGCAGGCCCATCGGGATAGGCATGCGTGAACCGGCACGTCACATGGCCGGGCTTGCCCGTCACGCGCTTGAGCACCTCGTGCATGCGCCGCATCACCTCGGCATGAAACGCCGCAAAGCGATCCCACGTCACCGCCGTCTCGAACGTATCGACAATCACCCCCATCGGCGTCAGCACTTCCCGGTAATAGGGCGCGCGCAAAAACGCATTGCGCCAGGCACCAGAAGCGCCTTCGCGATGGCTGGTGGGCGCATCAACCACACCGCCATGATCGCGCACCAGCTCAACCCCGCGCGCCAGCTTGCCCTCTTGCGCATGATCGCCGCTCTCAAACGCCAGCACCAGCAACGACGCCGACCCGTCACCAGCCCCCGTGCCCGAAGCTTCCTGCGCATCGATCAGGCGGCAGTTCGCGGGGTGCAAGCCCGATTGCGCCAGCGCCCGCACCGCCTCGGCCCCTTTCAGGAAATCCGCAAACTTCACCGACGCCGAGGCGCGAAACTTCGGCGTGTCTTGCAGGCGCACCCACGCCTCGGTGATCACGCCCAGAATCCCTTCCGAGCCCATGAACAACCGCTCCGGCTGCGGCCCTGCCCCTGAACCGGGTAGTCGTCGTGTCTCCATCAACCCCTGGGGTGTCACCACCCGCATCGCCTCGACGAAATCGTCGATATGCGTAAAGAGCGTCGCATAGTGTCCCCCAGAGCGTGTCGCAATCCACCCGCCCAGCGTCGAAAACTCAAAGCTTTGCGGAAAATGCCGCAAAGTCAAATCCTGCGGCTTCAACTCCGCCTCAAGCGCCGGCCCAAAAGCACCCGCCTGAATGCGCGCGGCGCGACTTGTCCGGTCTACCTCAAGCACCCGCCCCATCCGCGCCATGTCGAGCGAGATCACGCCAGCGTACGCCTCGCCCACATCGCACTCGACCCCGCCGCAAACACTCGACCCGCCGCCAAATGGAATGACCGCCGCGTTTGTAGACGCCGCCCACTCGAGCACCGCCGCCACGTCGCCTTCATCGGCAGGATAAGCCACCACGTCGGGCGGGCAGGGGACATGGCGCTGAAACATCCGCACCGAGTCTGGGTAAGACTTGCCGTAAGCATGCACCAGCCGCTCGTAAACATCGCTCCGGCAAATCCCCGCCAGCGCCGCCGGTGGCGCAAGCCGCGGTGCCCGCAAGCCGAACTCCTCAACCTTGGGTGCCGCTTGCGGTGTCAACGCAACGCCGAAGCGCTGCCCGAACAGCTGCGCCAGAAACTGCACCTCGCCGTCGCTGACGGTTTGATCCTCAAGCCCCCAACCCCAAAACTTCCGCCGCGCCGTCATCGTGCTCTCCTCTCAACAATACGGATTTGCGTGAAAGCGCGCCTTAGGTCAATGTAGAACCCGTAGAGACGATCAACCAGGATTTCCAATAATGAGCGCCACCAGCGCCACGCCTTCGCCTGCCGCCGCCCACCTTTCTGACTTCGAGAAAGCGTATGTGCTGTTTCTGTTGCTGCTGGTCTACATCTCGAACTATGCCGACCGCATTCTCCTGGGGATTCTGCTGCCCTACATCAAAGCCGAGTTCAACCTCAACGACACCCAGCTGGGTTTTCTCCACGGCACAGCCTTCGCCATTTTCTACGCCACCCTGGGCGTCCCCATCGCCATCTATGCCGACCGGGGCAATCGAAAATTCGTCATCGTCGCCGCCACCACCATTTGGTCCGCCATGACCTATGTCTGCGGCACAGCCCAAAGCTATTGGCAACTCGTCTTCGCCCGCATCGGCGTCGGCGTCGGCGAAGCAGGCTCAAACCCGCCATCGCACTCCATCATCTCCGACCTGTTCACTTTGAAATACAGGGGCACCGCACTCGCCATCTTCTCGCAAGGCGTCTCATTGGGTATCGTTGTCGGTCTCTACGGCGGCGCCCAGATCGCCGCCGAGTATGGCTGGCGCATGGCCTTCTATGCGCTGGGTCTGCCCGGCATTTTGATCGCACTGCTCGTCTTGCTCACCATGAAGGAGCCACAACGCGGCGCCTCCGAGGGCCGCACAATGACCGGCCAGCCGCCGTCGATTGTCACCACATTCAAGTTCATCGCCTCGCAAAAATCCCTTGTGCACATTCTCGCCGGTGCCACGCTGACGACCCTTGTCGGATACTCGGGTGTCTTGTGGTGGCCCTCCTTCATCATGCGCTCGCACGGGCTCAGCCCCGCCGACATGAGCGCCTTTCTCGCCCTCGTTTTCGGCTTGGGTTCTGGCTTCGGTATTTTTCTCGGCGGTTTCTTGTCGGACTATTTCGGCCGCCGGGATGTCAAACTCATGCCCCGCGTCGTCGCCATTGCAATTCTCTTGGGATTGCCGTTTGGCGCCGCCCTCTACCTTGTCGACGACTCCAGCCTTGTCTTCCTCATTATCGGCATCCCGGCGGCTGCAGGCGGCATGTATCTGGGCCCCAGTATCGCCATGGTGCAAAGCCTCGTCGCCGTGCGGATGCGGACCGTCGCCTCGGCTTTGTTTCTGTTCATCATCAACCTGATCGGTATGGGCCTGGGCTCCCTCATCATCGGCGCCCTCTCCGACGGCATGACGCCGCAACTAGGCCAGGACGCGCTGCGCTATGCGCTGCTCATCATCATGGTCTTCAATGTCTGGGCCGTCTATCACTACTGGCGCGCCGGCCCTTATATGCAAGCCGACCTGAAGCGCGCAGCGGAGGCTTCTGCATAAAATCTTGAGCACCAGCTTCACCGAATCTGCTATCGCCCGCCTCACGCAGCGCGAACGCGCGCGCTTTACGGCCGCCAACCCAATCTCTGCCAAACTCGCAAGCGACGCCAAGCGCTCGCTGTTTGGCGGTGTGCCGATGCACTGGATGGCCGACTGGCCGACGCCGTTTCCGCTCTTCGTCGCTCACGCCAAAGGCGCCCGCTTCACCGACGCAGACGGTAACGACTACATCGACTTCTGCCTCGGCGACACCGGCGCCATGTTCGGCCACGCCCCCGACGCGGTCGCCAGCGCCATCCGCGAACAATCCGAGCGCGGCTACACGACCATGCTTCCAGGCGAAGATGCTGTGTGGGTGGGCGAAGAACTCGCACGCCGCTTTGGCTTGCCGTTCTGGCAAGTGACAGCCACCGCCACCGACGCCAACCGCTACGCCCTGCGCTGGGCCCGCGCCATCACCGGACGCGAAAAGATTCTGGTCTTTGACGGCGCCTATCATGGCACGGTCGAAGAAACCCTCGTGCGCCTGCAAAACGGCAAGCCAGTCGCCCGCCCTGGCCAACTCGGCAGCGTCACGGATTTCGAACGCACAACCACAGTCGTCGAATTCAACGACCTCGAAGCGCTCGAACGCGCGCTCGCCACGAAGGAAATCGCAGCGGTCATCGCCGAGCCGGCGCTGACCAACATCGGAATGGTCTTACCCGACCCCGGCTTCCACGAAGCCCTGCGCACCCTCACGCGTCAACACGGCACGCTGCTCATCATCGACGAAACCCACACCATCTCCACCGGCCCCGGTGGCTGGACGAAGGCCTTCAACCTCAATCCAGACATCTTCGTCCTGGGCAAACCCATCGCCGGCGGCATCCCTTGCGCCGTCTTCGGTGTTACCGCCGATGTCGCCGCCCGCATGACAGCCGCACGCGATCAAGCCTCCAGCATCGGCCACGGCCATTCCGGCATGGGCACAACCCTCTCGGCCAACGCCTTCGCCATGCACGCCATGCGCGCCAACTTGACCCATGTGATGACGGACGCAGCCTACGCCCGCATGATCCCGCTGGCCGAAAGAATGCGTGGCCAACTCGACCAAACATTCAAAGCGCAAAACCTCGCTTGGTCCGTCACCCAGATCGGCGCCCGCTGCGAATTCCAATTCTGCGCCAAACCGCCCCGCACCGGCCGTCAGGCCGAAGCCTCGTTCCACGACAGCCTTGAAAAATGCCTGCACTTGAGCCTTCTCAACCGAGGCGTCATGATTACACCCTTTCACAACATGATGCTGGTATGCGCCCAAACTGAACCACGCGATATCGACAAACTTGTGCTATCGCTCTCCCAAATCATCGATGAGTTGCAAAATGCTTGACCCGAAAAAACAAAACGACCCGATGCACGAGCTGGAAGTCTTCCTCAAAAAACACCCGGATATAGAACTCGTCCACGTTATCCTCACCGACCCCGTCGGCATTCAGCGTGGCAAAGGCTTGCGCCCGCACGAACTTAGATCGGTATTTGAAACAGGCCGCGCCTTCCCGGCCTCCATGTTTGCTCTCACTGTGCTGGGGGAAGACGTCGAGGAAGCAGGCTTGTTGTGGGAGATCGGCGACCGCGATTGTTTCGCCATGCCCATACCCGGCACCTTGAAGCGTACGCCGTGGCTGGAGAAAACGGGCCAAGTCTATCTCGCCTTCAAAAGCGACTCCGGCCCAATCGCCTCAGCCGATCCGCGCCTGCGCCTCTCAAACGTTGCCGACCGCATGAAAACCGATGGCTTCCACCCGGTGCTCGCCATCGAACTCGAGTTTTATCTCCTCGACAAAGAGGCCGCGCGCAACGGCAAGATCCAGCCGGCCCTGGCACCCGGCGGTCTCTACAACGACCAGATCCAGGTCTACTCGATCCAGGAGCTCGACGACTTCGATCCGTTCCTGCGCGAACTTTATGCTGCTTGCGATGCGCAAAACCTTCCCGCCGAAAGCGTCATCTCGGAATATGCGCCGGGCCAGATGGAAATCACGCTCACCCATCGCGCCGACGCACTTCAGGCCGTGGACGAAGCCATCCAGTACAAGCGCCTCGTCAAAGGTGTCGCCGAAAATCACGGCATGATCGCCTGCTTCATGGCCAAACCCTTCTCCGACACCGCCGGTTCGGGCATGCACATCCACCTCAGCCTGAATGACGACAAGGGCAACAACCAGTTCGCCAGCGACGAACCGGCAGGCGGCCCCCTGCTTCGTCACTCGATAGGCGGGATGGCCGCCACCATCAATGACTGCATGGCGATCTTTGCCCCCAACGCCAATTCATACCGCCGCTTCCGGCGCAACACCTATGCCCCTGTTGCTCCCACCTGGGGCGTCAACAACCGCACTGTGTCACTGAGAATACCAGCTGGCCCCGCCAAAAGCCGCCACGTCGAACACCGCATCTCGGGCGCCGACGCCAACCCTTATCTGGCCGCCGCCGCCGTCCTTGCCGGCATGCATCACGGCATCAAAAACAAGATCGACCCCGGCCCCGCCACCACCGGCAACGGCTATCTGACCAAGACCGAAGGCCTGATGCTCAACTGGTACGACGCCCTCGACAGCTTCGAAGACTCGCCCTTCATCAAAGACTATTTCAGCGCCGACTTCGTCAAGATTTTCTCGGCCGTAAAGCGCGCCGAATGCGAACGCTTCTTCGCCCAAGTCACCGACTTCGACTACAGATGGCACCTGCGGACGGCGTGAAGCCTATGGAAGATCTCGCCAACATCATCGCTGTCCTGTTTGCCGCCTGGATCGCTTCGGGCGTGGCACTCCTGCTTCTCGCATCTCTGGCACCGGCTGCGTGGAGCCGGACACTTCGCGTGGCGATCATGCTCGTGGCGACAACCATGACTGAGGTCCTCACCGGCGCACTCTTCGGCATTGGGCTCGCGGCGGTAGCAGCACCCGCCGCCGCGCTCACCATCTACCTCGGCGCCAGACGCGGGTAAATTTCTTGGCTGCGCGTTGTCGTCTGCGTTCCAAGGCGAATTCAGTCGCACACCGCCAGCCAATTTGTACGCGCGACGCGGGTCTGCTAAGTGATCTCCGTTATCGGCAAACGGGGGGGCGTCAATGGTCGTGCTAAATTGGGTCGGGGGCGGATTGGCCATGCTCGTTGTGCTCGCTGCAATCGCCTATCCGGCCACGGACATGGTGCGCGAGCCGCTCGACGACGCGGCGCGCAGCGAACTGACCCGCTCAGGCAAGGCCAATCGTTTCGTGTCGCTTCCGGCGGGAAGCACGCATGTCCGGGTTGAAGGTCCCGCCGACGGACCGACGATCATACTGGTTCACGGCTTCTCTGTTGCGGGCTTTACGTTCGACGATTGGATCGCCCCGCTCACTGCCGCAGGCTATCGCGTGATCGTCCCCGACATGTTCGGCCACGGCTATTCAGAGCGGATCTCATCCCCGCATACGAAAGAGGTTTACGTCGATCAAATCGCGAAGCTGCTCGAAGTCCTGTTGGTGACGAAGCCGGTGCACATCGTGGGCAGTTCGATGGGCGGCTCCATCGCCACATCGTTTGCCGCTCGTTATCAGGCGCGGGTGAAGTCGGTCACGCTGATCGCCCCGGCAGGGCTTCGGGAGACCAGATCGAATGGCAGTGTTCTAATGTCGCCGGTGATCGGCGATTGGTTGGCACGCGTGCTGGGCGCCTATGCCCTTGAATCCGCGTTCGCGCAGACCGCAGCGCGCGCGCCGGACCCGGCGGCGGCAGCAGCTAAATACGGCGAGCGGGCGCGTTTTCGCGGCCACGCGGAGGGTCTGCTCGATTTGCTGCGCAACTATGATATCGTGTCGCAAACCGATGACTTCGACGCGCTGGGCCGTTCGGGACTTCCGGTTCTCGCCGTATGGGGCACTGCGGATACGGTCATCCCGTTCGCGCAGTCCAAGGCGCTGCTGCGCCGCGTCCCGCAAGCCGAACTTGCGCCTTTGAAGGACATGCCGCACGGCACGCCGATCATCGCGCCCAAAGACACCATAGCGCCGATCCTGCCTTTCCTTGCTAGGATTGCGGCTCAGTAGATCTTCTTGTGCGGAGCCCTCGCCACGCTCAATCGGCCGCAGCAGCCGCCTCAAAAATGCGCGCCAGGCCTTCGATGAGTTGCTCGTCCGAATAGAGCAGGGGATCCTTTACGCTTTCAACCATCCCTTTCATCGTCAAAAGACCCAGCGACGCAACATAGGCAAGAAACGCCATCAACCGCGGCTCGACCCGCGCCCGGCTTGGCCGCAGCTTTCGCTCTTCGCCAAGCTTCTTCGCCGCCCCCCCAAACCAAAGCTCGTTCAGCGGCCGTATGCGCGCGAACTGCTGGGCGTCAAAGTGCACCGCACCGTGGCCCGCAACCTGCCCATGCAAAAAGGCGAGGCGAAAATCATCAAGGTTTGGCGCGAACGCCTTCACCGAGCCCCCGATGATCGCGCGTAACGCCTCACCGCCGTTTTTGCTCCGGCCGACAGAAGTGTCAATGGTGTGCGCGTGGCTCTCCAGTGTTCCATAAACCAGCTCAAAAAACAGAGCATCCTTCGACGGAAAATAATAGTACAGCGCCGCCTTCGACAGCCCGGCGTCTTTGGCGACGGCATCAAGCGTGGTTGCCGCAATGCCGTGCCGTATCAGCACGCGGCGCGCTGCCGCAAGAATCTCCTCTCGCGACAGATCGCGGCGTCGCTCGCGCCGCGCCAGCCTGGCAGCTTTTTGCGCTTTCGCTGGGGTTTTCCGCGCACCCGGAACTCTCATGTGCCACCATCGCTTGACATTTCGACCAACGGTCAGTAAAAAGACCGTTAGTCGGTAAACGCGCTCATTGCAAGGAAATCGTCATGGTCGAACTGAATGTGCAAGACTCGCTCTTCGGCACTTACGTCATCGCCGCCACGCTGATGATCCTCAAGGCCGTCAGCATGTCCTGGCTGACGGTGCTGCGGATGCTGCAGGCCAATGGCGGCTTCCGCGCCCCGGAAGACCTTCGCAAAACGCCGCTCAACCCCGCACCCAATCCCAAACAGCTTGAACCGGTTGAAAGTGTCGAACGCGTCCGCCGTATTCACCTGAACGATCTGGAGAACGTGCCCTTCTTCCTGGTTGCGGGCTTCCTCTTCATTCTGACGCAGCCGTCCCTCATCCTCGCCCAGTGGCTTCTCTACGGCTACGTGGCCTCAAGGCTCCTGCATTTCGCAGCCTATTTCACCGCCCAAACCCACGACGTACGCGCCACGCTGTGGACCGTGGGCTCGCTCATTCTCATCTTCATGACGGGCTGGACATTGTTCGCCGCACTTGGCGCTTGAGAACAAGGTTTCCCCGGCGTATTAACCGCCGCCGGACCCGCGCTGAACCCCGTATGGGTCCCGCATCAGCGCAGCAGCACGAAGAGTGCTGCACCGCGTGCGGGATGACGAAATTTATTTAAAGCTGAAATATTGCCCGTCATCCCGTGCGCGATGCGGCACCCTTGTGCCGCGTCGCAGACACGGGACCCACCCGGGCTCAACGCAAGAAAAAAAGTGGCCGCACTGAACCCCGTATGGGTCCCGCACCAGCGCAGCAGCACGAAGAGTGCTGCACCGCGCGCGGGATGACAGAATTTATTTGAAGCTACACCTCCCCCGTCATCCCGTGCGCGATGCGGCATTCTTATGCCGCTTCGCAGACACGGGACCCACCCGGGGTTCGGCGGTAGCAGAAAATTTCATGCCACTTGCGGCTCCACCACCACTTCATCCCACCAAGCCTGCTCCACTGCATCGCCCGCCGGCAAAACCTGCGCCCCCACCTCGGGCAGATTTTCTCCGGGCCAGTACTCGATCTCATTTGATCGGGGCCTCTTGTACTTCACCACAAACCCTGCCTCGAGCGCCGCCTTGCAGCGGCGGCTGGCGGTGGAGTAATCGACGTCAAGGGCTTTCGCGATGTCGCGCAATCCTTTGCCGACAAGATCGGCACGCATGCGCACCGCACTCACCGTCTGTCGCATATCGTGCGACACCCAGGCCCCCACGGCGCGCGCGAAAATAGGTTCCACCAGACTGCGCACGATGCTGTAATCCCTCAACGTCGCCACAATGCGCCCAAGGCCGTCGCGGCAGCGCCTTGTCCGGTGCAGCAATGCATGCGCCTCGATCAGCGACAGCAGTTGCTCAAAGTCGCGCCGCGTTCGCACCGCACCCGAGGGGATCAACCCCGCCAGCGCTTGTGCATAAGGCACACTGACCCGCCGCTCACCCATCGCCAACCATGCCTGCAGCGCCGGCCACACCGGATCGACGCTGGGCGCCTTGTCCTTGCGCACGGCGGTCGCTCTCATCGCCTCGCGCGTGCAGTCCGCCGACTCGCCGGGTTCCAGCGTCATCAACCGCGTCTCGTTGTCGGGGTGCAGGGTTGTTTTCGTTGTTGTAACTATCAACCCCGTGGGCCCTTGCCGCACATAGCGTCGGGTCATGGCTCCGTCGGCCCCCAGTTCGGCCCTGACATAATCCAGCGTCCCTTCCGACAGCAGGCTGCGCATCAGATAATCCTGAAATTGACTCGACACCCCCTCGCTCTCAGTGATCACAATGTGCTTGTGGCGCAGATCCTCGTTCAGGAACAGCAGCGCCTTCTCGCTCATCGAGGTGATTTTGATCGCGGCGTCGTCTGGAAAATGCGCCAGCACCCGTTCGACGGTAAAGTTCTTTCCGCTCGCCGACGGCCCCTTGATAGCCAGCGACACAGGTGCGCGGAGCAAGCGCGACGTCAGCGCCAGAAAAATCATCGCCGCATTTCGCTCTTCGCCCGCCAGTCCCGAGGCCTTCACGCTCTTCAGGAAGGCACCCAGGATCCACTCCTCCCGCGCCAGCCCTTCGCACAGGCCAAACAATTCGCGTTCCACTCTGGCTATGCGATTTTTGTCAACCACCTCCCAGGGCGTGGCGTGCTGAAGCAGCCATAAGAAAGCAATTCCAAATCCCTCAGTGTTGGACAGGTAAAGGTCGCTCACATCTTTGATCCCATCGGGTAATCGCACAAAATGCACGCGATGGCGGATGTCCGATGTTTGAATCCACTGCGCCACCGCACCTTCAGATTCAAGTGTGCGGGGCGAAATCACATAAATTTTTTGCACGTCGCGTAGTGATGCGGCATCGCGCGCTTCCCGCCAGTGCACTGGCCGCACCAATGCCAGGGCCGCGAAATCGTGCGCCCACAATGTATGGCAATCGCTTTCGCTGCCCGCAATCACCACAGCCCCTTGGGCGCGGGCTTCGCCCAGGCGTTGCAGCCCATAGAGCGATGGCTGCGAGCCCGTCTGCCAGCGAAAGCGTTGTGGTCCGTCAAGATCAAGCCGGTAACGTGTGGCCAACAGGGCGCCGTCTTCATCCGTATACGGAATACGCAGATACGGACCCGCGCTCGTACGATGTTCACTGATACCCGATGCGCTCACAAGTGCAGGCTTGAGCTTTTTGGCTTTGGTATAGTCTTGCAGTGTCAGACCCATAGCGGCGTTCCTCAAAAATGAATGTTCAGGTGACAATTGACATTGGCTAAGATGTTCCGTATATGTTCATATAATACAGACTGATGTGCAAGAGAAAAAAGCATGAACAAAAAGTCCAGGGGGAATCAAAAAAATCATGCGGCAGCCCGCCGCAGTTCGCACTTGGCGCGCTACACGTTTCTGCCAAAAAACCAGAAATGGCAGGGCCTTATTGCAAGAATTGCATGCAAAAAGGGGGGTGTATGGGGGGCTACCCCTCATCGCCGCAGCACCAGGAAAACGGCACCGCGAAGCGCAGTTGCAGCGCCTCGCCCCTTCGTGAAACTCTCCGCCTCACCTCAAACCAGGATCACCCCCATGACCCACCCCATGGCCCGTGCCAACGGCCTGCACCATCTCGCCATCTCCACCGGCAACATGAAAGCCCAGATCGAATTCTTTTCCGATGTGCTCGGCATGGAATTGGTCGCGCTCTACTGGATGCACGGTGTCGAAGGCACCTGGCACGGCTTCATGCGCCTCAACGACACAGCCTCCATCGCCTTTGTGCAGAATGAAAAGATAGCTACGACCAAATCGGCCATCGGCGTCAGCCACGCCGGCAACCCCGGCCTGCCATCGGCACCAGGCACGATGCAGCACCTCGCCTTCAACGTCGACAGCGACGAAGCGCTTCTCGCCATGCGCGACCGCATCCGGTCGCGCGGCATCAACATCTTCGGCCCCATCGATCACGGCATGTGCAAGTCGATCTATTTCGGCGGGCTTGAAGGCCTGTCGCTCGAAGTCGCAACCTCGGCCGAAACGATAGACGCCGGAGCCTGGATCGACCCCGAAGTGGTCAAGCTCGCAGGTATCGGCCCGGACGAACTCGCCCGCTTCAAACGCCCCGCAACTTACGCAGGGCAGGGCGGCAAACTCCCGCAACCACCCTACGACGCCGCCAAGCCGCACCAGCTCTACCCGCCCGCAGCCTACAAATTCATGCTCGCCATGTCCGACGAGGACTTGAACAAGCGCGCCAGTGTCCCCGAACCGCCCGTGAAAGTGGCCCGCTGAATGAAAGCCCTGATCGCAGGCGGTGGCATCGGC
>VFKO01000101.1 GCA_009885515.1 Rhodobiaceae bacterium
ATCCACCCGGTCAAAGTTAACCAACCGCGCAAAATCAGCGCTTAATTGCTGCTGCAAAGTGCTCAAGGGCGTGCGAACCTGCGCCCTTCGGGGATGGTCGCATCCGGGGGGAGTGAGGCGCGATGCGTTGGATCATGGCCGGGCTTTTGGGCGTTGCTCTCGTGGCCTCGGCCGCAAGCGCAAATTCTAGCTGGAAGATCACCAAAGACCATTGGGACGCGGCCGACGAAAAGCGTTTCGGTGAGTTCGTTGTTGGTTTCGGTGAACACACCTGTAACACACCCGGGGCCTGCTTCAAAAGCACCGCCAACCCTTATCGCGATACCGATCCGCCCGAATTGAAGATGGACGGCGATTGCGCCGACTTCATCTACCAGCTGCGCGCCTATTTCGCCTGGAAGAACGGCTTGCCGTTTTCCTACCCGCTCTATGTCATGTCGAGGTCCGGCCCCACGCCCGACTTCCGCTTTTCAGATGCCGGAAACCAGGTCGTCGCAAGGCTACAACTTCAATGGCAGTCGGACACCGATCCCGCGAAACTCCTGCTCGATATTCGCGGCACCGTCTCGACCGCGATGTTTCGCGTCGAACACACCTTCGACACTGGCTACAGCGCCAGTGATTTCTACTCACCAAAAATAGATCGCGCCACCATCCGCGCCGGTTCCATCATCTATGACCCGTGGGGACATGTTGTTTACGTCTACAAAGTCGACAACGACGGCACCGTGCATTACGTCGACTCAAATCCCGACCGCGAAGTCACGCGCGGCAAATTTGGACCCCAGTTTCCCCGTACCGCGCCGGCCCTTGCCGCAGGCTTCTGGAACTGGCGCCCCATGAAGCTCGTCGATTACAAAACGGCCGCAGACGGCTCACTCATCAATGGCCGCTTCACCGTCGCCTCGAACGCCGAACTGCCGGGCTATTCGCCCGAGCAATTTTACGGAACGGAATCCAACGCCGCCAAGGATTGGAAAAATGCCCAATTCATCGTCCGCGGCAAGACGCTTGGCTACTACGATTTTGTGAAAGCCAAGCTCGCCAGATAATGCGGGCCCGGATCAGCGCTTTAAGGGCGCGGCTTTGCCGGCTCGATCTGCACCGGATACATGGACGACGCCACACCGATGAACTTCTGCCGCTTCAAGTCTTTCTCTTTCAAATGAATGCGCACACAGCGGCCAAAGAAATTCCGGTGTTCGCACAAAACCCAGTCACGCGTACCTTTGATTTTGACACTCGAAGGCAAATCGTTGAAGCCCACAGCCGCCAAGCTGGGAACGCGGTTCGTGAATGTAAGCGAACGGCCCTGAAAGTTGGGCTTCTCATAGACTGTGATTTCAGTGGGCGGTGCCGGAACCGGCGCCAGCGTCTGCGCCGCGAAGGCTCCACCCGCAGCCACAAAACCTGCAACCGCAATCGCGCCGACAGTCACGGCCATTCTCGAACTCAACATGATCTGCACTCTCCATGGCGCAAAATTCGGACCGCGAATTAGGCTCACACGCGCCCATTTGCAATGACTTTTCCATTCTTCACCTGAATGCGACCCTGCGATAGGCTTCATCTGCCGTTCACCATGGGCAAGCCGTTGTCCTCACAAGGTTGCGAAATCGGACGGCGGGCGGCAAGGTTTGAGCTAACCCCAACCGCCCCTCACCCTTTTTTGCGAAGTGCAAAAAAGACCCTCTCCCGCAAGGGGAGAGGAAGAAAAAACATTTTTTGCCACAGCGTTTTTCTTCCTCTCCCCTTGCGGGAGAGGATCTTTTTTCGGCCTTCCGAAAAAAGGGTGAGGGGCTGGCACGCCGCGGCGGCACACGCTAGAAACTCGGCGCTCAACACTGGAGACCA
>VFKO01000064.1 GCA_009885515.1 Rhodobiaceae bacterium
GGCGGCCCAAGGGGCGCGCAGTCAACCAGATCGACATGGCGGCGGCACCGATGGCGGGGGACGCTTTGAGAATGCCGTAACCCAACGGGCCCACGTGCAATATTTCTTGCGCAAAGAACGGCAGCAACGCCGTGGTGCCCCCCAGCAAGACGGCAAAGAGGTCGAGCGAGATGGCGCCGAACAGGTCGCGGCGCTTTCGCACGAAGGCGATGCCTTCGGTAACGCGCACCCACAGCGAATCCGATTGGGCCATATGAATCCTGGGCGCCATCTTGATGGCAAAGACGATTGCGGCCACAACGGCGAACAATACAAAGCTGACGGTGAAGGCGAAGCCCGCGCCCAACAACAAGGCGGCGCCTCCCAATGCCGGGCCCGAAATGACGGCGACTTGCATGACGGTTGAACTGACCGAGATGGCGCGCGGCAGCAGGGCTGCCGAAACGATTTGCGGCAAGAAACTTTGCGAGGCGGGACCCGAGAAAGCGCGAGCGCAGCCGAAGAGCAGCAAAATCGCATAATAGGGCCAGGCAACCTCGGTGCCCATGAGGGTAACGAGCATGAACAGCGCAGCGCAAAGTGCTTCGACGGCGAAACTCAGCGCCAAGACCAGGCGGCGCTCGTAGCGATCGGCGACGTCGCCGGCGTAAAGTGTCAGCGCGAACATGGGACCGAACTGGGCGAGGCCCACGAGGCCGAGCGCGAACGGATCGCGGGTGATTTCATAGACGCGCCAGGCGACCGCCGTCGAGAGCACTTGCATCGCGACGTTGGAAACGAAGCGGCTGGTGAGGAAGAGAAGCAGATTGCGGGTTAGGATGGCTTTTTCCTGCTGGCGGTCACCAGGGCCCTGATGATGGCGGTAATAAAGACGGCGACGGCGAGCACGGCGATGACCACCCAAGAACCGAAGTCAAACGATTTGCCCTCTTCGAGATAGCGCGCCAGGCCGAAACCCAGCAGCGAGACAACGACAAAGACGGCGCCGATGCGCAGCGTGTGGAAGAATTTCGAGATGGGGGATTCGGAATTTGTCGTCATCATGCAACCCGCGCCTTTGAAATCAACGCAAACACCAGACCTGCAATGAGGCCTGCCGCCATTTGCGCGCCCATACCCATGGTACCGCGAGCACCGAATATGCCGACTGTGCCAAGCTGGGATTTCATCACTGTGAATAACACCAAAATCGCGACTGCGCCCGCGGCCGCAAACACCATCGTGCGCAAGCCCGTAAAGCGCGACACCAAGCCGGCAGAAAGGAATGCGATCAAGAGAGCGGCGCCGGTCAATGCCCCATAGAGCGGTTGCAGGCCGACTAGATCATGCAAGATCCAGCTAAGGCGCTCGCCTGCGGGAATCGCAGCGGCGGCGCCCGCCGATTGTGTCCATGCCTCTTGAACAAAGAGCGAATGGGCAATCGAACCTAATACAACCATCACGGCCAGGGCGACGGCGAAGCCTGCAATCCTGCGTACCATATGAATTCCTCCCCTCAACACGCTTTGCTTATGCCCTGAAATAGGGTGAGATGTCTTTAGCTATAGATGTTGAGGGAGGTGGGCAATGGCCGCACGATTTGCGCTTTGGGGAACAGCTTTGTTTTTTAGTCTTGGAAGTGCTGCGCTTGCAGATGTGGCGCCGCCGCCGGACCGCCCTGCCCCGACTCAACCGGCCGAGGCGCCGGTCGTCAGGACGGGATACAAGGTTTCGGAAATTGCCAAGGGCCTCGACCATCCCTGGTCGCTGGCCTTCCTGCCCGACGGGTCCATTCTGGTGACCGAACGCGCGGGCCGTTTGCGGATCATCACGGGTGGAAAGTTGCGGCCTCAGCCCATCGGCGGAGTGCCGCCGGTGCATACGGGCAGCCAGGCCGGACTGTTCGATGTGGTGCTGCATCCCAAGTTTGCAGAAAATCAGTTCATCTATTTGACCTACGCGCATGGCAGCGCGGGCGCGAATGCGTTGCGAGTGGCGCGGGCGCGATTCGACGGCAGCGCGCTGCAGGATCTCAAGGTCATTTTCGAAGCGA
>VFKO01000564.1 GCA_009885515.1 Rhodobiaceae bacterium
GCTTGATGCCAAACATTTCAGTGATGCGGGTTTTCATGGGTCAGGTCCTTCGTTGCAATCGCCGTTCGCGATTTCAATGGCATGGCAAAGCCCGAAGGTCCAGCGGCGCTCCGCTCTATGTTAGGGAGACGTGAGAATCCGCGCAATCATCTTGCTGCCTTCAACCACGGCCCTGTCGAGTACGTTGGGAGGATCAACGAACACAAAATCGAACACATGGTCTTCGTTCACATCGCGGTGGAGCATGACCAGGAAATGCTCGCCATTCTTGGACGTGGTGTTGATTTTCACTGCCACAGACTTGCTATTCCCGCTCGGGACATAGGCCGCACCCAGACACCTCTCTCAATCCGGTTCAACCCACTAACGCTTTTTCTTCCACCAGGGTTTCGCTGGCTTTCTCCCGCCAAGGTCGGGATCGCGTGATACTTTGCGCACCAGCTTGGCGTAAGTCTGGAGTGCGGCGTCAAAATTCTCGCCTTCATTCAACGCCCGGTCCAATTGCGGATCAAAGACGGCATAGCCGGTCTCACGGCAGATCACCCCAATAATTTCCCAAACTTGGGCGAAACAGGCTTCTGCCTTTGCCCCTTCATGCCAGAACGGTATCGTCAGCGCTGCTTCATCATCGAACAACTGAATCTGCACACCAAAACTGTCATCCCCCAGATCATTGATCTCAAAATACCGCGACTGCGAGCGCGAAGTGTGATCATAGCCAAAGCGTTCCACTTCAAAATCCGGAAATCGCGCCGCCAGCACCGTGCCCACCCGCAGCTTGGTGGCTTCCTTCATGGTATCGACCGGCGCAAATACGGCGTCTTCGATTTCGCGTAGAGCCTCCCCCCGGATAGTTCCATCCAGACGCGGCAGCGCAAGATAAAGGGTGTAACTCATCGTCGGCCTTTCTGGATCATGGCTGAACTCCCGTCGACATCAAAGAAGGGCTGGGATAGAAACCACCCCATGACCAAAGACGAACTCACCGCCTGGGCGCTTTCCAATGGCTGGCAAATGATGGGTGACATGCCCTGTCTGGTCCGCCCCACCAAGCCAACCGATGCCATCGTGCGCATGGTATTCAAGACCACCGTCGTTCAGATCGAAATCAAGAAGCCTTCGGGAAAGTGGGACAAAGTCGCCGGCGACGCATACGCCAAAATCTCCTTCGACGAATATGCCGAACTGCCGGACGGTCTGGGGCTGTCCACCATCACTGGGCTAACCAAACTGATGCAGGACAACAAAGATCGCCTGACATTCTCTAAACTCACCACCAGGTCCTAAACTTCTTCCACCTCTTGCACCCCATGGACCACCCGCAAAGCGCCCCGCAATCCCGGGGTCACAGCATAGCGGCCCGGTAACTCAAGCTCCACTTCCCGTTCGCCATTCTCGACCGGAAACACAAGTGAGATCAGCCCCTTCCCTTTTTGTCCCCTAACGCGCTCGGCAATGCTCGCCAGAGGTTTCGGGTTGTCTATAAAGATGCGCAAACCCGCCCCGGTTTGCGATGCCGCTTCATCTAGACTTTGAACGCGAAGGATCTGCAGTTTAAGATCGTCGCCATCCCACCGCGTCGCCACGTCCAGCACGACCGCGCGACCGGGTTCCAGATATTGTCCGCCTTGCGCAAGCACTTCCGCAAACACGACGGCCTCAAACATGCCAGACGCGTCTGAAAAACCAATGTGCGACATACGCTTGTCATCGCGGGTCCGCCTGTCGGCCCGCCGGATGACGCTGCCCGCAAGTGTTACTGCGCGGTCTTCTCGCCGCTTCTCTGCCACAAGTTCCGCATAAGGAACACACCGCAACCGCTGCAGCGTTTGGTTGAACTCATCCAACGGATGGGCTGACATGTAAAAGCCGATCGCACCGAACTCGCGCGCCAGCCTGTCCGGCATTGTCCATTGCTCAACGCTGGGCAACGTACGGTCGGCTTGCTTTTCAACCTCGCCAAACAAATTGACTTGCGAACTCTCCCGCTCCCGGCTCGCCATCGACGCCTCACCCAGCATCATTTCAATGGCTGCATGAACTTGCGCCCGGCTGGACGTCAAACTGTCAAATGCGCCTGCCGCGACAAGGTTTTCCAGAATGCGCCGGTTCACATACTTCGCATCCACGCGCCGCGCGAAGTCGAATACACTGGTGAAGCGGCCACCCGCAGCGCGCACTTCGACAACATGATCCATCGCCGCGCGCCCCACATTACGCACCGCTGCAAGGGCGTAATAAATGACATCACTGCCATCCGCGCGCCGCCCCGCGCTGAATAACGCACCTGACACGTTGATGTCCGGTGGCGCAACCACGATACCCAGGCGCTCGGCTTCCTGCCGGAAAATCGACAGCCGATCTGGCGAGCTGATATCCAGCGTCATCGAGGCACAGAAAAACTCAACCGGATAATTCGCCTTCAACCACGCCGTCTGATAAGCCACCTGCGCATAGGCCGCCGCATGGGCCTTATTGAAACCGTATCCGGCAAACTTCTCGGCCTGATCGAAAATTTGTTCGGCAATTCCGGCTGGAATATTTTTCTTGAGCGCCGCTCCTTCGATAAATTTCGCCCGGTGTGCCGCCATCTGCTCTTTGATTTTCTTACCCATCGCGCGGCGCAGTTCATCAGCCTGCCCCATTGAGTACCCGGCCAGCTCGCGCGCAATCAGCATGACATCCTCTTGATAGGTCATCACGCCATAAGTATCCGACAGGATAGGCTCCAGCGCCGGGTGCAAGTAAAACGGCTTCTCCCGGCCGTGCTTGCAGGCGATGTACTTTGGGATGTTGTCCATAGGCCCCGGACGATACAGCGCCACAAGCGCGATCAAATCCTCAACCCGGTCCGGCCGCATCTTGCGCAACAGATCGCGCATGCCCGTACTTTCCAGCTGAAAGATCCCGGTGGACGTGCCTTTGCTCAAAGCCTCGAATGATTTTTTGTCATCGAATGGTACCTCCTCGGCTTTCACCCTGATACCGTGCCGTTCGGCAACCAGCGCTTCTGTGCCGGCAATCACCGTCAGTGTCTTGAGACCCAGAAAATCGAACTTGACCAGACCCGCCTTCTCATCGCCTTCATAGTCGAACTGTGTCACCGGCATGTCGGAACTGGGGTCGCGATAAAGCGGCACGATCTCATCCAGCGGTCTGTCGCCGATGACCACGCCGGCGGCATGAGTTGAAGCATGTCGGTACAAGCCCTCCAGCTGCCCGGCAATCGAAAAGAGCCGCTTGACCGCCTCCTCCTCATTCTCCATCTGCTGCAGACGCGGCTCTTCGTTGATTGCATCGCGCAGCTTTGACGGCGATCCCGGTCTGACCTTGATCATCTTGGCAATCCGGTCAACTTGCCCCTGCGGCATTTGCAGAACGCGCCCGACGTCGCGAAGCGCCGCCCGCGCCTGCAGCGTCCCGAAGGTGATGATCTGCGCGACGCGATCCTTGCCATATTTGTCCTGAACATAGCGGATCACTTCTCCGCGCCGGTCCTGACAGAAATCGATATCGAAGTCCGGCATGGACACGCGTTCGGGATTGAGAAAGCGCTCGAAGACCAAACCAAATCGTAACGGATCCAGCGCGGTGATCTGCAGCCCCCATGCCACGACGGAACCGGCCCCTGACCCACGAACGCCAACGGGTATGCCTTGTCCCCGTGTCCACTTCATAAAGTCGGAAACGATCAGGAAATACCCGGCGAAATTCATCCGGATGATAACGTCCAGCTCGAACTCCAAACGCTCCCAATAGTCCTTTTCAACGGCGAACAGTCCGCTCGCCTCCAGCCTTGCCTTCAGTCCAACACGCGCCTGGGTTCGCAATTCCTCTTCGGGTGAAAGCCCGGATGCAGGTTTGAACGGCGGCAAAATCGGGCTGCGCTTTGTCGGGTAAAAAGCGCAACGTCTGGCGATCTCAATTGTAGAGGCAATGGCCTCAGGCACATCCGCAAACAGTCCGGTCATTTCCTCGGCGGACTTGAAATAGTGATCGGGACTTTCACGCCGCCGATCATCCTGCGAAACATATGAGCCACCGGCAATGCAAAGCAGCGCGTCATGGGCCACGTGCATGTTGCGCTTGCTAAAGAACGGTTCGTTGCTTGCGACAAGCGGCACCTCGAGCTCATAGGCCGCGCGCACGAGATGCGGCTCAGCCGCTGCTTCATCGGCCAGACCATGACGCTGCAGCTCAATGTACAACCTGTCATCGAAAATGGATTTCAGCCGCCGCAAGGCCGCCATCGCGGCATCCATTTGCCCGTCGCCGATCAGCCTGTTTACAAGTCCCCGCCGCCCTCCGGTCAGAACGATCAGGCCTTCGTTGAGATCCTCCAGCGCCGCCCAACTGATGTGCGGCGTATCACCGGGCATACCATCCAAATGCGCCTTGCTCGCCAGCTTCATCAGATTGGCATAGCCACGCTCATTCTGAACCAGAACGGCCAAGGTGCCGCTCATGCCCTTCGCAATGACGGCGCTGGCCCGCTTTTGTGCTTCAAGCGGAATCTCAAACTGGCACCCCACAATCGGCTGCACACCAGCTTTCACCAGCGCCTCGGTCAGATCCATCAGGCCAAACAGATTGTTGGTATCAGTGATCGCAACCGCAGGCATCCGGTGGGTCTTGCACAACTCCGCAATCTCGTCAGGCTGAAGCGCGCCTTCAAGCAGCGAAAAAGCCGAATGCACCCGCAAATGCACGAAACTGGGAATGGCAGCCATTCACGACTCCTTCGTTGACGGATCACGCGGGAGCGCGCCATCCTCGCGATCAAGCTTTAAGCTTGCCTGCGTCGATCAGTTTGCCTTCGTGTAGCAGCCAGGTGCGATCCATCTTCACGGCCAGCTGCAGGTTATGCGTTGCAATCAGCGCCGACACACCACGCTCGCGGCAGGCCTCAACAAAGACCCTGAAAACCATGTCGGCAGTGCGTGGATCGAGATTGCCGGTCGGTTCATCCGCCAATATCAACCGAGGTTGATTGGCCAGAGCCCGGGCGATTGCAACCCGTTGCTGCTCGCCGCCCGACAGTCGCGCCGGCCGGTGTGCCGCACGCTGCGACAGCCCGACTTTATTCAGCAGACGCAAGGCCAAACCTTCGGCCTCGCGCGGCCGCTTGCCGCCGATCAGTTGCGGCATCATCACATTTTCGAGTGCTGAAAACTCGGGCAGCAAATGGTGAAACTGATAGACGAAACCCAGATCATCGCGCCGGATGCGGGTGCGTTCGGTGTCATCAAGCTTCGAACAATCGCGTCCATTGATCACGATGGTGCCGCTCGACGGCGCTTCCAACAAACCGCATATGTGCAATAGCGAAGACTTGCCCGAGCCAGAAGGGCCGACCAGTGCTACGATTTCGCCAGGCACGATCTGAGTATTGACGTTGCGGAAAATCTCGAGTGTGTCGGGCGGCGAACCGAAAACGCGAGTGATGTTTTGCAACACCAGCACTGGTCTGGTTTGCGCGACCGCTTGCTGTGTCAACTCCTGTGTCTCAAAATACGTATCACTCATACCGCAACGCCTCGACGGGATCGAGACGCGCCGCACGCCAAGCCGGATAAACAGTGGCCGATATCGTCAGCACCAGCGAGATCATGACAACCGTCGTGATTTCGCCGGAGTCCATTTTGGCAGGCAGCTTGCTGAGGAAATACAAAGTCTCCGGGAACAGATTGACGCCTGTCACCCAAATCAGAAACTGGCGGATGTTTTCGATATTCCAGCAAACAATGACGCCGAGCGAAAATCCGATAAACGTTCCGGTAATTCCAATCACCGAGCCCGACATCAGGAATACGCGCAAGATTGTGCCCCGCGCCGCTCCCATCGTCCGCAAAATCGCAATGTCGCGCGTCTTGTCTTTCACCAACATAATCATCCCGGAAATAATATTGAAACCAGCAACGATAATCATGAGCGTCAAGATCAAGAACATCACCACACGCTCAACCTCAAGCGCACTAAAGAAATCAGGGTCGGTGTGCCGCCAGTCAAAAATTGTCGTATCAGGCGCAGCCTTTTCGATCGTTGATCGCATACGATCAACCTGGTCCGGCTGAGCCACCATCACCTCGATACCCGACGCACCCGTCCCCTTGTTGAAAAACGCCTGCGCTTCCTGCATAGGCATGAACATCATGTTGGCGTCATAAAGCGACATGCCGACTTTGAATGTGCCGGCCACCAAGTAAGACTTCTGCCGCGGCGTGACCCCAAACGGGGTGACATTCCCACGCGGAGACAGCAGCGTGACGTTCATCCCCGGCAGCAATCCCATATTTCGTGCGAGCGACTCTCCAACCAGTACGCTCGATGAATTCCGGCGAAACCGGTCAAGCACACCGGGGCTCAAAGAATCCGCGAC
>VFKO01000259.1 GCA_009885515.1 Rhodobiaceae bacterium
GACAATCAAGCCGATGTTCGGTGGTGCAGGTGTGTACTACCGGGCGCAAATGTTCGCGCTGATTGCCGACGAACGCCTTTTCTTGAAAGCAAATGACGCCCTCCGTCCGTCTTTTGAGGCGGAGGGGTCAGAGCCGTTTACGTTCAAGAACAAGAATGGCGAGATCATGGCGATGAGCTATCTGGAAGTGCCATGGCGGCTGTTCGATGATACGGATGAACTGGCGCAGTGGGCACGGCGTTCGTATGAAGCCGCCGTCGCTGGCAAGGGTGCGGCAAAGGCGCTGTTGCCGTTGGTGACTCGGCGCAAGGCAGCAAAGAAGAAATAGCTATTGCCGGAGGGGGGCAACTGTGAGGCCGTTGGCCGTCAGGTTGCCGTTGGCAAGTCGTTTGAGCGACCCCAGCTTTGAGCGTGCTGTCGTGCGGTGTTTGAGCTTTTCGAGGCTCCAGTTGCGCAGCGCGATGGTGAGTTGAAGGGAAAAATCCAGGGCGGTGAGTTTTCCCAGGGCTGACGGGTCACCACAGCCGGTTTTCTGGCCGGGCGGAAAACCAAATGGATAGCGGGCATCGACGTTTCTGAACCAGCAGCGTGCTTCGCTCCAGGGAACTGGTGCTGTCATCGGTGCGACTGAGGGCCATTGGGCCGCCATGTGGCACGAGGAGCAAGCCGAGGCGCGGTCGTCGACGATGCCGTTCATGCGGCCACCACGGCCTAATGTTTCATACCCTTTGAATACGATGCTTTGTCGGGGTTTCTCACCTGTGTCTGAAACGGCTGGATCGTTGCCCCACATGAGTCCCATGGGCACCAGCTTGTCCCATGCGTTATCGCCCGGGACGTTACCGTCATAGCGAAAGCTGCCAAAGACCCAGCCAGTCTTGTAGCTGGCACGCTGTTCTCTGACGGCTATGTCGAACAGAATCAGGCGAAGCGTGTGCGGCTTCCTTGCCGCTGGCTTGCCATTTGAGCCAATGGCCGGTGCGCATTCATTGAGGTTTGATCGGGTATCGGCATGAATGTTTGCAACCAGTTCCGGCGCGCCAGCGAGACCGGGATCGTCACTTGAGTTTGCGCTGGTGAAAACAAGTTTGACCGCTACGGTCCCTGGTGGAAAGGGAAGTGCGCTCAGGTCTGGATCGCGGTTACCATGTCCCCAAATGCGTCCCAGGACAGCGCCGCCACTTTGATTGTAAAACGCCAGAGCCCAATTTTGCCGGCAAGCGGTTTGCGAGGGGCTGAGTGTGCCTGGCTGAAGGTCGGGCGCCCTGGTCAGGCCGTGGATGAATTCACGCCCATTGGCACCAGGTCCCAGCCAGGGCACGTGATACCAGTCTCTGACGGTGTTGTGTTGCAGGCGCCAATGGGCGCGATCCTGGCCTTCGAGTGTATAATGCAGCAGTGCCCGCAAATAGCGCTCGGGCTCTTTGCGAAAACTTATGGCGGCCCAAGGCTCAGGGCTTGTTACGAATTTAGCGGGAAAGCGATAGTTCGGATTAAAGACAGGACCACACCAGTTGGCCGGCGCGCGCTCCATTTTGTCGAATGGACCTGCGCTTGCTACCGCAATGCACAGTCCGAAAAGGTGAATCGCTATGGTGAACAGCAGCCTCATGGATCGACACTCTCCCACGGGATGCGCAGGACAACAAGATCGCGGAAAGCGCGTGTTGCAGACGAGGTTTCACCTGACTTAAACTTTAGCGGAGAATACTCCAAAAAAGGGTCGGTGGCCGTGATCAGAAATTTGGCGCGAATGGGCGCAGTCTTTTGCATCGCCGTTTGGGCTTCGGTTTCGGCTTGGGGAGCAGATGCCGTCAAACACCTGGATCTTGGTGACGGCTATAGGTTCGAACTGTTGAATTCGGGAGAAACTGAGGCGCGTACAGCCCATCCCAAGTCGCTTTATGTAAATGTATCCCTCGCGGAAGCTGGGACTTTCGTCGACAAACTCAGGCTGATCGAGGGCGCCGACAGGATGTTCGAGAGCGTTTTGCTCAATGGTGCCGAGAAGGGCTACTACACGAAAGCGCAGGTGAATGTTCGCAAGCCTGGTACCACTCAGTTCGAAGAGTTCGTATATTTGCGCGGCGCCAATGATGTCTGGCTGCGGCAAGCCGGCTCGGAGAAGTGGAAAACGGCGGAACAGCCAAATTGGACGCCAGCGAAGGCTGAGAAGATCGATATTAGTGGGTTCGAGACGCTGTGGGTGGAGCAGTCTGTCGATTTACCGCCGCCAGACGGCTTCAAGCGCGCGGTGGAAATCGACCTCGTCAGCAAGACAACGATCGTCGATATTCAGACAAAATACAAAGAGATTAGGGCGCTGTGGGCGCGGATGAATCGGGAAAAATTGCGCACCGAGGGCTACGACCTGGTTTTGATCGGGAATTTTTCGACGCCGCAACTGGGGCGGTTTCATGCGCGCAGGGGGTTCTTCGTGCGCATTCCGCGTGCGGCGAACGGTCAGTGGGCAGAGCTGCCCGAGCGCGCGCCGGATGACCGGGAAACTTTTATCTCCAGGAACGACGTACCGGTGAGTGAACTTATGGCATCAATTCAGCGGGCGTTTGCCAGTGGAATTGACACGCTGCGGCTGACCAACATTGCGGTGCCGTTTACGCCAGCCGGGATTGCACAAGTTGGATTTGCCGAGGGAGCTCCGGTCATTCGCTTTGACCCCAACGCGTTTGTGCTTGGAATTCAATAAAGAGTGTCTGTGACCAATTCGATTTGACTGGCGCTTTTCGCTTGCGTGCGCTCGCAAGAGTCTTTCTGCTGATGTGAAGCAGATATACTCAGGAGAGACATGATGGACTTGCAACTTAACGGCAAGCGGGCAATCGTTTTGGGCGGCACGCGCGGCATCGGGCGCGCCATTGCCGAGACCCTGGCCGGGGAGGGCGCGGATGTTGCCATCTGCGCCCGCAATTGGGAGCAGGTTGAGGAAACGGTTGCTGCATTGGCAAGGAAGGGTGTGCGGGCTACGGGTGCGCCGGTTGATATCGCGAAAGGTGATGAGCTGAAGGCTTGGGTCGCGGAAGTTGGCAAGACTTTTGGCGGGATCGACATTCTGGTTTCCAACGCCAGTGCGCTGGTGATGGGGGCACATGCCGAGGCGTGGGAATCGTTGTTGAAAATCGACATTTTGGGAGCGGCGAACGCATTTGAAGCGGCGCGGCCGCATCTTGAGCAGGCTGCGGCGGAACGGGGCGACGCTTCGTTCGTTATGATTTCATCGGTGTCGGCGGCCGAGACGCAGAATGCGCAGGCTTATGGCGCGATTAAAGCAGCGATGATCCATTACGGCAAAGGTTTGGCCAAGGAATGTGCAAAGAAGAAAATACGCGTCAACGTTGTGTCGCCGGGCACTATCTACTTCAAGGGTGGCACGTGGCACACGGTTGAACAAAACGCACCGCAAATGTTTGAGGCAACGATGAAGCGCAATCCGTTGGGGCGCATGGGCACGCCGCAGGACATCGCGAATACAACCGTGTTCGTCGCGAGTCCGCTTTCAGGTTTTACGACGGGTGCCAACTTTGTTGTCGATGGTGCCATCACTTCGCGGGTAAATTATTGATAGCTTGAGCCGGGGGTGATTCGTAGAATTTTGGAGATTTCCAATGAATGGATTTGCACTTGCCATCACGTCCGCTTCCGTCGTGCTTCTATGGGCCGGGGTAGCCGCGGCCGAAGAGATCACGAGGTTGCCAGCTGATGAACCCGTTACGGTGAACGGCATTGAGTTGGCGTGCACGGGCATCGGCGATGAGGCGCAGTCTGATCCGCGATGGAAGGCCTTTCCTGTGCGCTTGGAATTTGCAGGTGGTAATGCGCAGTACCTGGCGGATGTCGATGTCAGCGTTACAAACTCTGCTGGTACGGAACTATTTCAGGTTCGCTGTGACAGCGCCTGGGTGCTGGTAAAGCTTCCGCCAGGCAAATACCAAGTAAAAGGCACATTCCGAAATCTGGTCAAGTCATCGAACTTCTCGGCCCCGAAGTCCGGACAAGCGCGGATCATTGTGCGCTTTCCGGAGATCGTGGGCAGTGGCGATAATTAGCGGCCTTTGAATTCCGCTTTGCGCTTGCCTTGAAAGGCGCTGACGCCTTCGGCAAAGTCGTCGGCGCGTCCGGCAAGTTTTTGGGCTTGGCGTTCGGCGTTGAGTTGCTCTTCGTAGGTGTTGTCGGGGCTCTGCCAGTACAGGTTTCGTATGTGGCTCAATGCGACGGTTGGGCCCGCCGCTAACTCTTCCGCCAGGGCCAACGCCTGCGGCATCAGAGCTGCGTCGTCGTAGACCCGATTGATCAGACCCCAATCCAGCGCTTTGTCGGCGCTGAGCTTTTCGCCCATGAGGGACAATTCCTTGGCGCGGGCGAGGCCAACCAGGCGCGGCAGCAGCCAGGTTGAGCCGCCGTCCGGCACCAGTCCGATGCGGCGGAAGGCTTGCAGGAAGTACGCTGACTTTCCGGCAAGGATCATGTCGCCCATCATCGCAAAACTCATGCCGACGCCGGCGGCGGCGCCATTCACCGCTGTAACCAACGGCATTTTCAGATTGCGGAGGCGGCGCAGGAACGGATGGTAGGCGGTTTCAAGCATTGCGCCCGCATCGCGGTCTTCTGGCGCAAACGCATTGGATGAGGCGCCACCGGATAGATTGGCACCGGCGCAGAAGGCGCGGCCTTCGCCCGTGAGCACGAGGGCGCGGAAACCGTGTTGCGGATTATCGATGTAGTTCATCGCCGACCATAGCCCCTGTAGCATTGGTGGGCTGACGGCGTTGAGGACTTCGGGGTGGTTGAGTGTCAGTACGCCGACGCGGCCTATAGTGTCGATTTTCACGTGTTCGAATTTCATATGACTGTTCCTCTATTTGCCTTTGAATTGGGGTTCACGCTTGGTGAGAAATGCCGTCACGCCTTCGCGGAAGTCTTCGGTGTCGCCCAGCATGCGTTGGGTCAGGCGTTCGTTTTCAAGTTGCTCGTCGAGTGAATTGTATGCGGCGTCGTCGAGTACGCGTTTGAGTTCACGATAGGCCAGAGCGGGTCCGCTGGCCAGGCGTTGGGCGATCAACAGAGCTTCGGTCATCAATTGATCATCGTGCACGGCCTGCCAGATGAGGCCCCATTCTGCGGCTTTCTCGGCCGGAAGACGGTCGCCCAACATGGCCAAAGCGCGGGAGCGGGCGCGGCCCAATAATTGGGGGAAGAGCCAGGTGCAACCCATGTCGGGTACGAGGCCCAGGCGCGGTGTGAACACCTGCACGAAGTAGGATGTACGCGCAGCGATCACGATATCGCCGGAGAGCGCCAAACCGACGCCTCCGCCTGCGGCGACGCCATTGACGGCCACCACGACGGGCTTGGGAAAGCTGGTGAGATCGCGGACGAGAGGGTTGTAGCCGATCTCCATAGAGTGGGCGACACCTTCGCCAACCGAGCGCTGTACACCGTCATTGAAACCCGCATTCGACAAATCGGCGCCGGCGCAAAAGCCGCGCCCGGCCCCAGTGATGATGAGCGATTTTACGCTGTCGTCCTTGCGCAAGTCGCGCAGGGCGGTGCGGATGTCGTCGATCAGGCCTTTGTTGAGGCTGTTGAGCGACCCCGGCCGGTTCAGCGTGAGAGTTGCGATGCCATTGTGGGTTTCGACGATGATGTTGTCGTATGTCATGGGAGCCTCAAAGCCTGTTTGGCTCAAGCCATCACAGGTTTCGGGCCAACGCAATGGCTTACTCCGGTTTGATGCGGCTCTTTCCGTAAGGGTAGAATTCGCAGATGCTTTGCGGTGGGCGTCTAATTTGCTCTATAAGCAGGGAATCCAAGCACCGCATCGAAGGAGTACCGTCTATGAGCGCCAGCTCCACAGCTACAAAATCTGCCCCACAAAATCTTCGCGCCATCATGGACAAGCAGCGTGCGGCCTATCTCAAGGATGGCCCTCCGAGTGCGGAGATACGCATTGACCGTCTCAATCGCTGCATTGGCTTGCTGGTTGATCATCAGGACGAAATTGCCGACGCGCTGAACAAAGATTTCGGCAGCCGTTCACCGCAGATGAGCAAATTTATCGATGTTTCAGGCTCTATTGGTCCGCTCAAACACGCGCGCGACAATCTGAAGAAATGGATGAAGGTAGAGAGGCGCACGACGACGCCTGCCATTCTGGGCTGGTTCGGGGCCAAGGCTGAGGTGCACTATCAGCCGCTTGGCGTGGTGGGTGTGATCGCGCCGTGGAATTTTCCGGTGAATTTGACGTTCACACCGCTGGCCGGCGTGCTGGCCGCCGGCAACCGTTGCATGATCAAGCCGTCGGAATATTCGCAAGTCAGCTCCGAGTTGATGGCGCGCATGTTCAGGAAGGTGTTTGATGAGACGGAAATTGCTGTGTGCCTTGGTGGTGCAGACGTTGGCGATGCTTTTAGCCGCTTGCCGTTCGATCACTTGCTGTTCACCGGTGCTACCTCGATTGCCTATCATGTGATGCGTGCGGCGTCGGAAAACCTGACGCCGTTGACGCTTGAGTTGGGCGGTAAATCGCCGGTGATTATCGGCCAGGGTGCGAATATTGCGCAGGCGGCCGCACGCGTGATGACGGGCAAGACCATGAATGCCGGTCAAATCTGCCTGGCACCGGACTATGTGTTGATATCCGAAGGTCAGCGCGATGAATTCGTAAGCCAGGCGACCGCTGCTGCTACGGCGATGTACCCAACGCTGAAAGACAATCCTGACTACACGTCGATGATCAACCAGCGCCATTTTGACCGGGTGCGCGGCTATATTGACGAGGCGAAGTCCAAGGGCGCCAAAGTCATTGAAGTCAATCCCGCGAAGGAAGATTTGCGTCAGCAGCCGCATCACAAGATAGCGCCGACGTTTATTCTCGATCCCACCGACGACATGAAGGTCATGCAGGACGAGATCTTTGGGCCGGTGTTGCCGGTCAAAACGTACAAGACGGTTGATGAGGCGATCGGCTACGTGAATTCAAAAGCGCGGCCGTTGGGGCTCTATTATTTCGGTGGAGATACGGCTGAAAAAGAGCGCGTGTTGACGCGTACAACCTCGGGCGGGGTTACGGTCAATGACACGATCATGCATGTGGCGATGGAAGATTTGCCGTTTGGCGGTGTCGGGCCGTCGGGGATGGGATCGTATCATGGGCTCGATGGCTTCCGGCAGTTCAGTCACCGCAAAGCGATCTACAGCCAGCCGACATCGAAGTTCGTCGACAATCAGCTGAAGGCCATCCGAGCACCCTATGGTGCGGCGCTTCAAAAGCAATTGGCGGGATCGATCAAGCGCTAAGCGACCTCAGTTTCCTTTTTGCGCTTGATCAGGTGCTGGGGCACCGGGCGCAGGAGGAAGGCAGGCATGTGATCACCCATTGAAGGCGATGCTGCGGTCCGGCTTTCGTCGCGGCGGGGGCGATGTTCGCGCTGCTGGCGGTTTTCAGGTTTTGCCTTTTGGGCCGGCGGGTCCTTTGGAGCTTCGCGCCGAGGCTGGCGTTCGTGGCGGTGATGGCGTTCGCGCTGTGGCTGGGGCGCCGGGGCCACCACTTCGATAGCGGCGACCGGTTCTGCAACGGGGACAGGGGCTACTACGGCTGGGGCCTGATCGATTGGGGTCAGGCTTGCCACTTGATCGTGATGCGGGCCTTGGTGCGTGCGCCCTCGTTTGCGGTCACGATCACGTCCGCCGCGGCGTTTGTCGCCACTGGTGCTGGAAGAGCTGCGATGGCCGTCGCTGCGATGCTGGTGATGGTCGGGGGTGACTTCGATGTCTGTCATTTCGTCTCGGATGATTGGAATGCCAGTGAGTGCTTCTATGGCGGCCACCGCCTTTACGTCCTTGGGGCCTGCGAGCATGAAGGCAAACCCCGCGCGGCCGGCGCGTCCCGTACGGCCGATGCGATGGACATAGTCCTCGGCATTGATCGGCACGTCGAAATTGAAAATATGGCTGACCGCCGGAATGTCGAGGCCGCGGGCCGCGACGTCGCTTGCGACCAGCAACTGAACCTCGTTGGCCCGGAAACTTTCCAGCGTCTTGGTGCGTACGGGTTGGGGAAGATCGCCGTGGAGGGCCGCGATTGAAAAGCCGTGTTTGCTCAGCGATTTATAGACGATATCGACATCGGTCTTGCGGTTACAGAAAATGATGCCATTGACGATTGTCTGGCTGCGAATGACGCGGCGCAGGGCTTCGCGCTTGAGTTTCGGATCGTTGGCCGGCAGGCCGACAATTCTCTGCTCGATCGTCGTTGCAGCCGTTGCGGGTTTCGAAACTTCGATGCGCTCGGGATTGCTGAGGAACTGATCGGCGAGACGCGTAATTTCCGGCGGCATCGTCGCTGAAAAAAACAATGTCTGGCGCGTGAATGGAATGAGTTTGCAGATGCGTTCGATGTCAGGGATGAACCCCATGTCCAGCATGCGGTCGGCTTCGTCGACGACGAAGATCTGGACGCCATTGAGAAGCAATTTTCCGCGTTCAAAATGATCGAGCAAGCGTCCGGGCGTTGCGATGAGCACATCGACGCCGCGCATGATTTTGATGTCCTGCTCTTCGTAGGACACGCCGCCGATGAGGAGGGCCATCGTCAGCTTGTGTTGCTTGCCATATTTCTCGAAGCTCTCGGCCACCTGGGCCGCGAGTTCACGCGTCGGCTCCAGGATCAGAGAGCGCGGCATGCGCGCCTTTGCCCGGCCAGAAGCCAAGCGCTGGATCATCGGCAGGGTGAAGCCGGCGGTTTTGCCGGTCCCGGTTTGTGCGATGCCCATGACATCCCTGCCGGCAAGAACGACAGGGATCGCTTTTTCCTGGATCGGGGTGGGCGTGGTGTAACCGGAATCCGCGATAGCGCGGAGCAATTCGGCCTTCAGGCCGAGACTTTCAAACGACATTAGACTTTAACTAACTCCA
>VFKO01000120.1 GCA_009885515.1 Rhodobiaceae bacterium
TGACAGACCGCCAGACGCTTCTCCCTATGCCTGCTCCAACAGGAAACGCGTCATGAGCGAAACGATTGCAGTTCTGGGTCTGGGCTATGTCGGCCTGCCCGTCGCCCTCACCTTTGCCGCCAAGTTCCCAGGCACCATAGGCTTCGACATCGACAGTCGTCGCATCGAAAGCCTGACGCGCGGCGAAGATTGGACCGGCGAAACTTCGCCCGAAGAACTCAAATCCGTTCAACTCAACCTCACCCACACGGAAAGCGGCTTAAAGGGCGCCGATATTTTTATTGTCTGCGTTCCAACACCTATCGATGAACAAAAGCGCCCCGATCTGCGTCCCTTGAAAGCAGCGTCCGAAACCGCCGGACGCGCCCTCAAGCGCGGCTCAATTGTCGTCTACGAATCAACAGTCTATCCCGGATTGACTGAGGAATTCTGCGCTCCCATTCTTGAACAGGCGTCCGGCCTGAAATGCGGTTCCGATTTTTTCCTCGGCTATTCGCCCGAGCGTATCAATCCAGGGGACAAAGAACATTCCCTGCAAACTATCACCAAAGTTGTCGCCGGCAGCAACGAAGAAACCACTGCAACCCTTGCGCGCCTTTACGGAGCGATCATTCCTGCTGGTATTCATATCGCGCCCTCCATCAAAGTTGCAGAGACAGCGAAAGTTCTGGAAAACACCCAGCGCGATCTGAATATCGCCCTGATGAATGAGCTCGCTTTGATTTGCGACCGCCTGGATATTCGCACCTCGGACGTTTTGAAGGCCGCGCGCACCAAGTGGAACTTCCTGCCCTTCTCACCGGGCCTCGTCGGCGGCCACTGCATCGGCGTAGATCCCTATTACCTCACCACCAAAGCCGAAACCCTGGGTTACCACCCCGATGTGATTCTCGCCGGCCGGCGCATCAACGACGGCGTCGGCGCCTTCATCGCCCAGCGCCTAGTCCGGTTCCTCAGCCGCCACCCCACCCCGCTCAGCGAAACCCGGGTGGCGATTCTGGGCCTGACCTTCAAGGAAAACATCTCCGACATCCGCAACAGCCGTGTCCCCGATATCGCGAGGGAGCTGCTGAATTTCGGCATCCACGCCACCATCAGCGATCCCAAGGCCAGGCCCCAGGATGCCCTGCACGAATACGGCCTCACCCTCACCCCGCTTGAAACCCTCACAGACCTCGACGCCTTGATCCTGGCGGTGCCGCACCGTGAGTACCTCGACGGCCAA
>VFKO01000353.1 GCA_009885515.1 Rhodobiaceae bacterium
CCGCTTCACAGTTTCGACCTCGAAGCACTCGATCTGGTCGCCTTTTTGGATGTCTTGATAGTTCTCGAAGGCCATACCGCATTCCTGACCGGTGACAACCTCTTTCACTTCATCCTTGAAGCGTTTCAAAGTCGACAACGTCCCTTCGTGGATCACGACATTGTCGCGCAACAATCGCACTTTGTTGCCACGCAGCACTTTGCCTTCCGTCACCTGACAGCCCGCGACCTTGCCAACCTTTGTGATGTTGAAGACCTCAAGGATCGAGGCATAGCCCAGGAAATTCTCGCGCAACGTCGGCGACAACAGACCCGACATCGCCAATCGAATATCGTCAATGATGTTGTAGATGATCGAGTAGTAACGAATTTCGACGCCATCGCGCTTGGCCATATCCCGCGCTTCAGCCGTAGCGCGCACGTTGAAAGCGATGATCGGCGCCCCCGACGCTCGCGCCAGAATGATGTCGCTTTGAGTGACACCACCGACACCGGCATGCAGTACCTGCGCCTTGACTTCCGCGGTTGACAACTGGGACAGCGCCGCTGAAATCGCCTCCACAGAGCCCTGCACGTCAGATTTGACGACCAGCGGCAGATATTTGGCACCCACGCCTTTGTCGGCCAACACTTGGTCAAGCGATGCCCGCCCGCCCGCACGTGTCCGCGCATCACGCTTTTTGCGCGCCCGGAAGTCCGCCACTTCGCGCGCCCGGCTGTCGTTTTCAACGACGGCAAAATCATCACCGGCTTCCGGAGGTGCGGAAAGACCGAGAATTTCGACGGGTTCCGACGGCCCTGCACTGGGAACTTGTTCACCGCGCTCATTCACCAACGCCCGCACACGTCCCCACTCGGCACCAGCAACAACAATATCGCCGACCTTGATTGTACCTCGCGCTACCAGAACAGTGGCAACCGGCCCACGGCCTTTATCAAGCTTCGCTTCAACAACGGCGCCAGATGCTGGCCGGTTTCGATTGGCTTTCAGATCAAGAACTTCGGCCTGAAGCAAAATCGCCTCTTCAAGTTTGTCGAGATTGAGCTTCTTAGTCGCCGAGACTTCAATGGCCTGGGTTTCACCACCCATCGACTCGACCACGATTTCATAGGTCAGCAACTCGGTGCGAACCCGGTCAGGTGTAGCACCTGGCTTATCGATCTTGTTGATCGCCACAATGATCGGCACTTTCGCCGCTTTGGCATGATTGATGGCTTCAATCGTTTGCGGCATGACGCCGTCATCGGCAGCAACCACAAGCACAACGATGTCGGTCACTTTCGCACCTCGAGCGCGCATCGCGGTGAACGCGGCATGACCCGGCGTATCGAGAAACGTAATCTTTTGCTTCGACGGCAGCGTAACTTGATAAGCGCCAATATGCTGGGTGATACCTCCAGCCTCTCCGGCTGCCACGTCTGTTTGACGCAGCGCATCCAGAAGAGACGTCTTACCGTGATCGACATGTCCCATGATCGTCACGACCGGTGCACGCGGGGTAAGCGTTTCGTCACTGTCCAATTCGCCCTTGAGTCCTTCAAGCACGTCGGCTTCCGCGACGCGCTTGACCGAATGGCCAAACTCTTCTGCAATAAGTTGAGCGGTGTCGGCATCAAGTGACGTGTTGATGGTCACCATCTGCCCCTGCTTCATCAGACTCTTGATGATATCGACGGCTCGTGTCGCCATGCGGTTGGCAAGCTCTTGCACCGTAATGGACTCAGGAATGACGACGTCGCGAATAATCTTTTGCGGTGGCTCACTATCTTTGACCCCGTGCTGAGCACGCTGAGCACGCTGTACATGGCGCTTATAGGCAGCCATTGAACGTACGCGTTCCGTTTCATTCAATGCCGTGACGACGCTCAACTTCCCAGTCCGGCGCCCGTCGTCTGCACCCTTTCTCGGAGCCGCGGGCGCTTTGGCAGGGACGCCTTTGGCCCCACCTGCGCGCTTGCGTCCATCGTCATCATCACCGCCGGCCCGCCGGGGTGGGAGTGTAGACAATCCGCCAGATGGTTGCGGACGAGTTGAAGGCGGCGAGCGCCCGGGTCCACCCGCAGGCGTGCGCGCAGGGGCACCACCTGGAGCGGGGCGTGTAGACGTTGTCGTAGCACCCCGCGGCGCAGCATTGCTGGCACTGCGCGGATGTGGCTGCGTTGTGGTGGTTACTGAACCGTCATCGTCAGGGTCCAACCGGCGCCGGGCATCAACTTCTATCTTGCGGCGGCTGTCCTCGTCTGCGACGCGGCGCAACTCGTCTTCGATCTTCCGTTTCGCAGCCGCCTCGCGCTCACGTTCCAACCGCTCTTCGTCTTCGGCTCGCCGCTTTGCATCTTCCTGGGCACGACGGCGCTCTTCTTCTTCGGCAACTCTTGCGTCTTTCAGCGCACGCGAACGTGCAACCTTTTCTTCTTCCGTAAGTGTGCGCAGTACCATACCGCCGGATTTCGGCTGTACTGGTGCTGGTTTTAAGGGTTTGCTTGACGCAGGCGCCACCGGAACTGCAACGTCGGCTTTCACAAGCTCCAGCACAACCGATTTCGCACTCTCGGCTTTGCCTCCGGGCCGCACGACGGTCGGACGTTTGATCTCCACGACAACCGCTTTAGATCGGCCATGACTGAACGCCTGGCGTACAACGCCAGTCTCCGGGCGCTTCACAGACAACGTTCTTGGCGCACCAGAGGCATGCAATGTCTTTTCGCCTTCTGGGGTCTTATTGTCAGTCATGCGCGCCTTTCGATCCTTTTCACTCGTCTGCAGTCTCTTATTCTTAGCTCGTCACGTACAAAATCTTCGGTCTCGTTGTCACGAGGCCGCGTCCCATTCCGGCGGACACAACACGCGGAAACCGCCAAGCCGCTCTGCCTCTGCAACAAATCGAGCAGCGAGCGAGCCTTGCGTTAAGGCAGCATGTACCACATTTTCGCGACCGAATGCCAAGCCGATTTCGCTATCAGACAAGCACCCAATCACCCGGATCGCCCCTCGCTTTCTGGCATAAGTCAAAAGCTTTCCTCGATCTGCGCCACCTGACCCCGACGCCTCGACCAATGCGGCGATACGCCCCGCCTGAGTCCGCAGAACCACTTCGACCTGGGCATACCCTGAAATGGCCAACCCGGCACGCCTGGCAAGCCCCAAATGTTCACAACACCGTCGAACCAAAAGAAGCTCAACGTCACCCGCCAATGTGTCCGGGCATTTCACTGACCGCTTTGCCACTTTCGAAAAGTGCCCGCGTTCGGCGGCGCGCGAAATGAGTTCGCGGCTTGAAGTCACCCAATAACCCCGCCCTGGCAACTTCAACGCCAGGTCAGGCACAATCACTTCGTCCGGACCAACCACGAACCGGACCATCCCATCGGGCGGCTTCACTTCGCCAGAAACTATACACCGCCGGAGAGGGCCCTCAGCCCCCTCATCATCACTGTGTTGTCGCGCAGCCTTACCGCCGCCTTGTGTCACTCTGGTGCAGGCTCCGGAGCCACCGGCACGGCTTGAGCCGTTGGCGCTTCAATCCAACCTGCGGCCACGCGAGCCGCCATAATGATAGCGTTGGATTCATCTGCATTCGTACCAAGCGCTTCAAACATGCCCGCAAAATGCTTGCGTTCGCCATTCACGGTTTCATTCCATCCCACCAGATCATCGGTTGCGCAGCCGGCAAGGTCTTCAAGCGTTTTGACCCCACCTTCGCCGAGAGCCACGGCCATCGCCGGTGAAAGTCCCGCAACTTTCAGCACGTCGTCTTCCACGCCCAGCTCAAGACGCTTTTTGTCCATTGCCTCGTTCTGACGTTCCAGGAAATCGAGAGCCCGTTTTTGCAGCTCTTGCGCAGTCTCTTCACCGATACCTTGAATCTCCGCTAACTCCTCCAGCACCACATAGGCAAGGTCTTCGACTGCTGAATAATTCTCCGAAGCGAGCAACTGGGCCAGCGTTTCATCAACATCAAGCGAATTCATGAACAGCTCCGTACGCTTGCGGAACTGCTCCTGACGTCGCTCGGATTCTTCAGCTTCGGTCAGAATGTCGATCTGCCAACCGGTAAGCTGAGATGCCAGGCGGACATTCTGTCCACGCCGCCCAATGGCAAGCGACAACTGCTCATCCCCTACGACGACTTCGATACGATGCGCATCATCATCAAGCACGACCTTGGAAACTTCCGCCGGCGCCAATGCATTGACGATGAAGTTCGCAGGATCAAGCGACCACGGAATAATATCGATCTTTTCGCCTTGAAGTTCTTGGACAACCGCCTGAACGCGGCTGCCGCGCATTCCGACGCACGCACCGACTGGATCAATCGAGGAGTCATTTGAAATGACGGCGATCTTGGCTCGCGAACCCGGATCGCGGGCGACTGACCTGATTTCGATGATGCCGTCATAAATCTCAGGCACTTCCTGCGCAAACAATTTGGCCATGAATTGCGTGTGCGTCCGGGACAAGAAAATCTGAGGACCGCGCGTTTCGCGCCGCACATCATAAATGTAGGCGCGGATGCGGTCACCCGTGCGGAAGGTTTCCCGTGGCAGCAACTCGTCGCGGCGCACAAAAGCTTCGCCGCGGCCGAGGTCGACCACGACATTCCCGTACTCGACGCGTTTGACCGTTCCATGAACAATTTCGCCCACGCGATCTTTGTACTCGTCAAACTGCTTCTCGCGTTCTGCGTCGCGCACTTTTTGGAAGATTACCTGCTTGGCGGCTTGAGCAGCAATGCGTCCGAAATCGATCGGCGGCAATGGCTCTGCAATCAAATCCCCGGTTTGTGCAGCCGGATTGCGAATCTGAGCTTCATCGAGTGTGATCTCGGTGGCTTCATTTTCAAGCTTGTCGACCACCAGGCGCAAGCGATGCAGCCGCGTCTCACCCGACTTGGGATCAATCTCGGCTTTGATCTCATTGTCTTGCCCGTAGCGCGATTTCGCGGCCTTTTGAATTGCCTCTTCCATAGCTGCGATAACAATTTGCTTGTCGATCGACTTTTCGCGCGCAACCGCATCTGCGATCTGAAGCAGTTCGAGTCTATTTGCACTAACGGCCATGAATCAGTACCTCAATTTCGTCCGGCGGTGCCGGCTGTCTTTCTGCGTTTCAAATCTTGCTCAATAAGCGCGTCGGTCAGCTGAAGCTTTGCTTCGCCGATGGAGGTGTACGGAATGGCCATCTCGCCACGGCTTTTTTCCGCACCCATTTCCGTTTCAATGATGACGTCCTCGCCCTTTAGACCCTTCAATGTCCCACGCACGCGTTTGCGGCCATCGAGTGGAAATTTCAGTTCAATCTTTGCTTCATGCCCTGCATAAAATTCGAAGTCTTTCCGCCGCGTCAGTGGCCTGTCGATCCCTGGCGACGACACCTCAAGCACATACTCTCCTTCAATCGGGTCGTCCTGCTCAAAAGCCGTTGAAATCGCAACGCTTAAGCGAGCACAGTCATCCACGAGCATCGTACCGTCCGCCCGCTCCGCCATAACTTGCAGCACCGGGCGGTGTGAACTCGTCACTCGAACACGCACAAGCGAATACCCCATCGCCTCTGCAATAGGAGCGATCACTTGCTCTAGCTCGGAAACACGCACGCTCATGTCTTTGCCTTCAAGCCCCAGACAAACGCCTTTCGCGCCCGGCTGAGTTACACTCAGCCAGCGAACAAGCAGTCTTCTTGTCCGGGAATAGGCGCCTTCATAGCGTGACCTCGCCTGCAGGCCAAGCTCAAAACGCCGGTCACACCCTGAAAAATCTGAGGTAAACGCACCTCCGGCCACCGGCATGCGCTTTTTGCTCGTAGCGGGTCGGCGTCCAGCCATCAGGCCGGACGCGCCAATCAGCCGCACATTCTGCCGCCCAACGAAACCGGGCATCAGCCATCAAATGCGTCAGCGTCCATCTGGCGTAGTCGCCATGGTCGGTCACCACCCTCAGCTCGCCTCCGGGTTTCAATACGCGCGCAATCTGCGTGAGCGTGGCAGGCTGAATGAACCGCCTTTTGTGGTGCCGGATCTTGGGCCACGGGTCTGGGAACAACACATACACCGCCAACAATAATTGCGTTGGCACGCGGTCCAGGACTTCTCGTGCGTCACCCTGATGTATGCGCACATTTGTCAACGCGCAGGCGTCAATCTGCGCCAACAACTTTGCAACGCCGTTTGCATACGGCTCGCACCCCACAAACCCGAAGTCAGGCTGACGGCTCGCGACGGCGGCAAGATGCTCACCGCCGCCGAAACCAACTTCAAAGGCAAATTGCTTTGCCGCAGGAAAGATCGATTCGAAGTCCAGCGGTCCTGCGGGCAGTTTCAATGCAGGCAGGAGCGTGCGAACAAGATTTTGCTGACTGCTACTCAGCGGACGCCCGATGCGTCGCCCATAAAGCTCGCTTCGCCGCGGTCCAACCTCGATCAGGCGAAAGCGCTCTTCAATTGCGAAACCAGATCGGTCCGCTCCCAGGAGAATCCGCCGTCACGTTCCGGGGCTCTGCCGAAGTGCCCGTACGCCGATGTTCGCGCATAAATCGGGCGGTTCAAATTCAAATGCTCCCTGATCCCGCGCGGCTTGAGGCTCGCCATTTGAGGCAATTCTCTCTCAAGTTTCGCCTCGTCCACCAAGCCCGTTCCGTGCAAGTCAACGTAGAACGACATTGGGTCGGCAACGCCGATGGCGTAAGCGATCTGGATTGTACAGCGATCTGCCAACCCGGCAGCAACAACGTTCTTGGCGAGATAGCGCGCCATATAGGCCGCAGAACGATCTACCTTGGTAGGATCCTTTCCTGAGAATGCGCCACCACCATGGGGGGCGGCACCGCCATATGTATCAACAATGATCTTGCGCCCGGTCAGACCTGTGTCTCCGTCCGGGCCTCCGATGACAAACCGCCCGGTTGGGTTCACAAACAACCCTTCGTCCGGACACATCCACCCAGGCGGCATCACGGCTTCAATGTAGGGCTTCACAATGGCTCGCACATCACGCTGATCAAGTCCGTCGACATGCTGCGTCGACACGACGATCTTGGTCGCGCCGATGGGTTTGCCGCCTTCATATTGCAAAGTAACCTGGCTTTTCGCGTCGGGCAGCAATTCATTAGCCTTGCCCGAACGGCGAGCATCCGACATCGCCTTCAGAATGCGGTGAGAATAGAAAATTGGCGCGGGCATTAACTCTTCGGTTTCCCGACAGGCATATCCGAACATAATGCCCTGATCGCCCGCACCTTCGTCCTTGTTTCCAGCCGCATCCACGCCAACGGCAATGTCGGCGGATTGAGAGTGAACCAGGCATTCGATGCGCACCTTGCGCCAATCAAAACCTTCCTGATCATAGCCGATATCTTTGATCGCCAACCGCGCGGTTTCGATCATGTGTTCATGGCTCACAGTTTCAGGGCCACGAACTTCCCCGGCAAGGACAACACGGTTTGTTGTCGCCAATGTCTCAAGCGCCACGCGCGCTTCCGGCATATGCCCGAGAAACAAATCAACGATGGAGTCGGAAATGCGGTCACAAACCTTGTCAGGGTGACCTTCCGAAACCGATTCGCTGGTAAACAGATAATTCTTGCGCAATGACATTGTGTGTTGCTGCCAAAAAAAGAAAACCGCGCTATTCGCGAACGCGAAAAGCGCGGCTTTCTGTCAGGGATGATCAGTTACGTCAAGCGCGTTGCGCTTCCCGCAGCTCCACAACCCGGAAATCTGGATAGACGGCTTCTTCGTCACCCGTCAGAGATTTCACCAAGTCCAGCATGCGTTTCCGCACGCGTGGGTCATTTATCTTTGTAAAAGCTCGAACAAGCTGGAAGCCCTCAGCACTCGAGAGGAACTCCATCATGTACGGACCGGCTTCGATATCTACGGACGACGACTGACCATTCGTACGGCGTACGCCATGCTCAGGGCCCAGATCGTCGAAGAAATACGACACCGGAACACCGAGTATTGTTGAGATATCATAGAGACGGCTGGCACCAATACGATTGGCGCCCTTTTCATACTTTTGCACCTGCTGAAAAGTAAGACCCAGCATTTCACCGAGTTTTTCTTGACTCATTCCAATTAACATGCGGCGAAGACGAACGCGGCTTCCGACATGCGCATCAACAGACGAGGGTTGTTTTTTGGCCAAGGGGGGACTCCTTTACGACTGACAAGATACCCGATTGCTGCCACCAGCTCGCAACCAAGCTTCCACGATAACGTCGTTATTGGCAGCCATCTTTTATTGATGGCTTTGCCCCCGCATTTCGAGACCCACGCTACGCAAGCGTGGAAAGACAATTATTGGAGGCCTAAGCCGCTGCGCCCCTCGCAGTGCGGCCATGGAAAACCAAGTGACCCCCAGTAGCCATCTCGATCTCAATGATTCTCACTTAATGCTACATCGTTGTAACGGTCAACTGTCTTAAAGGGCTAGTTCGAGAAAAAATAAGGGCGCCACCTACGAGAACGAGCAGCATTGCTCCAAAAATCCCGTCTCGGGCGAATCCGAATATCGTTGCATTTAGCGGCTTTGGAAGCCGTGAATCAACAACACCCGATTTGTCGAGTGGAAGCGACACAATGATTCGCCCATAAGGGTCAATCACTGCAGAGACTCCCGTGTTTGCTGCACGTGCGATCGCCAACCCCTCTTCCACTGCGCGAACTCTCGCAATACCGAGATGCTGATACGGCCCTGCCCAAGGCCCAAACCATGAATCATCTGTCATGTTAATCAGCCATTTGGGCCGCACGTCATCCTCCACGACTGCGGATGGAAAAATGGCCTCGTAGCATATCAATGGACCGAACGGCGGCGTACCAGGAACGGTGATCGTTTTGACGCCGCCGCCGCTGCTGAACCCGCCGTTGGAACCAGCCAGTTGACTGATTCCCAGTTTCTCAAGCCAATGAAACATTGGCAAATATTCGCCAAACGGTACCAGGTGAGACTTGTCGTAAGTTGCAAGCTCCCTGCCAGCGCCATCAATGGCCACCATGCTATTGAAATATTTTTTCGGCTCTCCCTCTTCGAACCTTTGTGTGCCTGTCAGCAACAGGGCTCGATCATGCAAAACCTCGCCGATAACCTCCAATGCACCATCCGTCGACACCAAGAAAAACGGCGGGGCCGCCTCCGGCCAAATGACATGCGTGCGCGTTTCCAAACCAGGCGTGCGCGTTAGTTCTATTAGCAATTGCCAATTGCGCTGCAGCAGTTCTGGTTTCCATTTTTCTGATTGCGGAACATTGGGCTGTACAAGCCTTAAGGCGACATCCTCAAACACAGGAACGGCCTGACCTGGCACCCGTAAAATTCCAAACAAAAACACAGCCCCGATGAGCCCCAGCGAGAGCAGCAAAGGCCAAGCCCGCTCAATCGCCTTGCCGCGAGCGTCAATGACCGCCGCAGGAAGACACACTGCAAGAAGGGTGACCAGGCTTAGCCCGTAGATGCCGTACACTGACGCGGTCTGGATCATGCTGTCAGACCCTGACCAAACGTATCCCGGCAGGTTCCAGGGAAAACCTGTGAAGACGTGTCCGCGCAACCACTCAGCCGCACTCAGCCCCGCGACCATGGCAAAAACACGGCCCGCGCCATTTGACCACTGCAATCGGGCGCCGATCGCTGCGCCGGCAAAAAACAGCGCAAGCCCGCCGGGAAATATCAAAGCCACAAACGGAAGCAGCCACGCGTGGCGATCCGCATCCACGACGAAGGCAAACCCAACCCAATGCAAGCCCACAAGAAAATAACCAAACCCAAAAGCCCATGAAATCAGAGCTGCGGCGGTCCATCGCTGCGACGTCTCAATTGCGCCATCGATCATCCAGACAAGCGCTGGAAAACTGAAAAAAAGTACGGGCCAAATATTCAGTGGAGCATGAGCAAGCGCCGACAACGCACCAAGCCCCCCAGCAACAAGCAAGCGTTTTCCACCCGTGAGATGCCGGAACCAAAGCGCCGCCGCTACTAAGTAGGAAAAAATCGTCCGCACATCCAGGCGGGACAACAACAACCTAGCCATCCACGTCGGCCAATACACCAGAATTGGTTTCGCCCGGATCTGGCTGCGCTTTTGTCGAGCCGCTGGACTTTGTCACGCGTATCCGCAGTCGTCGAAGCCGCCGCGGATCAGCATCAAGAACTTCAAATTCAATCCCAACAGGGTGCTTCACGATTTCACCGCGCTGAGGCACGCGGCCAACGAGTGAAAACACCAGGCCCGCGAGCGTGTCGATCTCTTCTGCAGCCTCATCGTCAGCCAGCTTTAACCCGACAAGCCGCTCAATCTCCTCAAGATCAACGCGCGCGCTTGCGTCAAACTCGCCGTCGCCACGCGGCACAATTTCTATGGCTTCTTCCGTATCGTGCTCGTCTTCGATATCACCGACAATCTGTTCGACCAGATCTTCGATCGAAACCAGCCCGTCTGTGCCGCCATACTCATCAATGACCAGAGCCAGATGTATGCGTGTCGCTTGCATTTTGACCAGCAGGTTCACGACCGGCATCGACGGTGGAACGAACAAAACATCTCGGCGAATATCCTGAATCGTCTTGGGATGTGGCGCCCCTTCGCTCTCGGGAACCGCAAGCCCTATCAATTCCTTGATATGAACCATGCCGACCGGATTATCGAGCGACTCCCGATAGACGGGCAGCCGGGAATGCTGTGCGTCACGAAACATACGCACGAGATCGTCCAATGACGTGGAAACTTCAACGCCGATAATGTCGGCGCGTGGCACCATGACATCTGCAACCGTCAGCTCCCCAAAGCTCAGGAGTTTGAGCATCATCGAGCGTTCTTCGCGTGCCAACGGCCGGTCCACGGCATCGCTCTCTTCGATAACTTCTTCAAGGCTTTCGCGTAACCGTGCGGAATCATCCTTTCCGCGCGCAAGCCGGTTGATCAGGCTCACAAAGGCCTGCGGCCACGACGATGGCTTGGGGGTACTCTGACCGTTTTCCGCCTTGCGTGTACCGGGCGTCGCTTCAACCACGCGTCTTGCCCTCAAGGATGTAGGGATTTGAGATGCTCATATCGGAAAGGATGGCGATTTCGAGCCCCTCCATCAAGCGCGCTGCGCGCGGATTGATGTGATCATAGCCAAGCAAATGCAAAAATCCATGCAGAATCATATGTTTGGAATGATTAACAAAACTCTTCCCCTGCCTCTGCGCTTCCCGCTTCACTGTTTCAAAAGCAATGGCAATTCCACCGAGTGGAATATCCGGATCCGGGAAAGACAGGACATTGGTACTCACCCGCTTCCCCCGGAATTGAAAATTCAGCGCCTTCAATCTCTCGTCATCGGCAAAAACCAGGGCAACTTCGCTGCCAGATGGAACACAAATCAAGTCGCGCCGGCCGAATGCACGACGGAGAATCAAACAGGACTCACGTTGCAAGTGTGGCCACGCAGCCTGCCAGTCCGCACAATCAACTTGAATGTCAATCTTGAGCGTTGCCCGCGGCATGAGTTAGCTCCGTTTCGCGCCCTGATTTCGTCGCAGGTCAAACGCCGCATACGCTCGCACAATGCGCTGCACCATCGGGTGGCGCACAACATCTTCATCAGTAAACTCAATCATCGCAACGCCTTCGACGTTTGCGAGCACAGACCGGGCTTCTGCAAGTCCCGAAGTTTGGCCTGCGGGCAGGTCGGTCTGTGTCAGATCGCCCGTCACGGCCATCCGGGCACCTTCACCCAACCGCGTCAGAAACATCTTCATCTGCTGGGGTGTGCTGTTCTGCGCTTCATCGAGAATGACATAGGAATGCGCCAATGTACGCCCGCGCATGAACGCCAGCGGCGCCACTTCAATAATGCCTTCATCCAGCCGCCTCTGGATGAGATCAGCAGGTAGCATGTCGTGCAGCGCGTCGTACAATGGCCTCAAATACGGATCGACTTTTTCCTTCATGTCCCCAGGCAGGAACCCTAGCCGCTCCCCGGCCTCGACAGCTGGGCGCGACAGGATCAATCGCTCAACTTCGCCGCGAGCCAGCATGCTCACGCCTGCGGCAACGGCCAAATACGTTTTACCCGTACCGGCAGGGCCCAAGCCCAGCACCAAATCATGCTTGGTGAGCGCTTCGACATACCGGGCCTGCCCGGGCGTTCGCGGCCGTATAGTGCGCTTTGGCGTCGACACCGAACTTGAACTCGCCACAACTGAATCTCCACCTAATCCAAGCCTGATCGCCCGATCCACATCGGTGATGGAAACTTCGTGACCGCGGTCCGCGTAGGCATAGAGATCGCGCAGAACCTGCGCGCCGTGCGCACGCGAGTTCGCGGGCCCGTGAATCGTCAGTCGATTCCCGCGATGAACAATTTCAATCTCGAGCTTCCGTTCGATCTCAACCAGATGCTGGTTGTGCGGACCAACCACCCGGGCAAGAACAGCGTTCTCGCCAAACTCCACTTGCGAGACTTGTGCGTCCTGACCCGTCCGTTTCGATTTGGTGGTCACTGCACTGCCGCTCGCGGCGAAAATTCCGGAACGATTTCGGCTTTCAAACTGTTTGTCATTGCAGCAATCACTTTAACGCGCACAATGTCTCCAATCTTCATTTCCGGCGCCATCACATGAACGGATTGTAAATACTGGCTGCGCCCAATGATCTGCCCTGTGTGCCGGCCCGGCTTTTCAAGCAACACATCCAATGTTTGCCCGACGCTCACCGCCGCGAACTGCGCGGCTTGAGACAACAACAACGTTTGCAGCCTCTCGAGCCGTTGTGATTTCACGTCTTCTGGAATTTGCCCGCGCGCTGCGGCGGCTGGCGTGCCGGGTCTGGGCGAATATTTGAACGTGTAAGCCTGTGCGAACCCTGTTTCGCGAACAAGCTCAAGGGTGTCTTCAAAATCAGAATCGTTCTCACCAGGAAACCCCACAATAAAATCTGACGACAGCGCGATGTCTGGCCGGGCCGCGCGAATACGCGCAATGAGACGCCGGTAGTCTTCGCACGAATGTCCACGGTTCATCGCTTCCAAAATCCCGTCCGAACCCGATTGCACCGGCAAATGCAAAAAGGGCATCAACTTTTGCTCGCTGGCATGCGCCTCAATGAGGTCATCACCCATGTCGCGGGGATGGCTAGTCATATAGCGCAGGCGCTGCAGGCCATCGATGCGCGCCAGCCGCTGAATCAATCTTCCAAGCCCCACGATTTCGCCACGATCCCCAAGGCCGTGATACGCGTTGACGTTTTGCCCAAGCAGCGTAATTTCGCGAACACCGGCCTCAATCAAGCGGCGGGCTTCGTCTTCAATCTGGGCAGCTGGCCTGGAATACTCGGCGCCACGCGTGTAGGGCACCACGCAAAATGTACAGAATTTATCACACCCTTCCTGCACAGTGAGATACGCCGCCGGCCCATTGACCAATCGCTCAGCCGGCAATGAATCGAACTTATCGACAACGGGAAATTCGGTATCAATCGCCTTTCCACTTCGCGAAACCTTTGCGACCATCTCGGGCAACCGGTGATAGACCTGCGGGCCCATCACGATGTCCACCACGCTGGCGCGACGCATCAACTCTTCACCTTCGGCTTGTGCAACACAGCCCGCCACTGCAACAATCAGGCGCTCGCCTTGCGCTTCACGCGACCGCTTGAGCGCACATAATCGGCCAAGTTCGGAGTAGACCTTCTCGGCGGCTTTTTCGCGAATGTGGCAGGTGTTGAGCACAACCATATCAGCGCCATCGGCACAATCGACCCGCGTATAGCCATGCGGCGCCATAACATCCGCCATCCTGGCGGAATCATACTCGTTCATCTGGCAACCATAGGTTTTGATGAAAAGTTTGCGGCTCACGAC
>VFKO01000069.1 GCA_009885515.1 Rhodobiaceae bacterium
CCATCGTCGTCTGGGGCCTTGGGAATTCTTCGTGGTCAAGGGCAAGCGTGCCGTCTTCTTTCATGACCGGCACGACGCTCTTCTTGAAATGCCCGCCTTTGATTGCAGCGTCGGCGCGTTGCTGGCTGACCAGCGCCAGTTCGTCCAAGGCCTGGCGCGGGATGTTTTCCAAGGTCGCGATTGCGTCGGCGCAGACGCCTTGATGCGTTTGCGGGTGGCGGGCGCGCAGGCGCAGATTGCCTGCATCCATCAGTGTTACTTCACCGCTGGGATCGCGCAGCGAGCTTGTGTAGGACATCATCTCGGTGCCGCCCGCTATGACGACGTCTTCCATGCCGGAGATGATCGAGGCGGCCGCGATATTGACGGCGGTGATACCTGAGCCGCAGAAACGGTCGAGCGTCATGCCGCTGGCCTTCACCGAATAGCCTGCATCGAGGGCTGCCATGCGGCCCATGTCCATCGCTTGCTTGCCGCGTTGGGTCGAGGTGCCCCAGATGATGTCATCGACATGCTCGGTGTTGAGATCGTTGCGCTTGGCAATAGCCTTCAACACGGTGGCTGCGAGTTGCTGCGGATGGATTTCGGCCAGTGCACCCTTGCCGATTTTGCCGATGCCGCGCGGTGTGCGGCAGGCGTCGATGATGAAAGCGTCAGCCATAGTCGGTACTCCTCAATTGCGGTTGCCTTGTTTGTAGCGGGAGTTGGGAGCGCGGGCAAGGAATTGGAAACGCCCTGCGGCTGCCGCTACGGTCGGCGAGCACCGTCGCCAAAGCTCTCGAAACTGCTACAGTGGGGCGCGAAATGGAGAACGTCATGTTTGCAGGAAAGATTTGGTGGATCACGGGGGCGTCGTCGGGAATCGGCGGCGCGCTGGCAGAGGCGCTGGCCAAACGAAAAGCGAGGCTGGTCTTGTCGGGACGCAACGTCGAGGCGCTCAACGATGTCGTCAAGCGCTGCGATGTGCCAGCGCTTGTTCTGCCGTTTGAGGCGACCGACTTTGCTGCGATCCCTGCGACCGTCGAGCGCGCGTGGGACTGGGCGGCGCGCGAGGGCGGGCCCATCCACGGGCTCGTCAACAACGCGGGGATTTCGCAACGCTCGCTCGCGGTCGATACCGTCTTCGACGTCTATCAGCGCATCGTGGCGGTCGATCTTTTGGCGCCGATCGCGCTGACTCAGGCGCTGCTGCCACGGATGGTGGCGGCGGGCAGCGGGCAGATCGTGGCGATTTCCAGCGTCGCTGGCATCGCCGGGGTGCCGCTGCGCAGCGCCTACTGCGCGGCAAAGCACGGCCTGATCGGTTATCACGACAGCGTGCGCGCGGAGACCGCGCATCAGGGGCTTCAGGTGCTGGTTGTCGCGCCCGGTTCGGTCAAGACCAACGTGTCGAAGAACGCGCTCGACGCGAACGCGACTGCGCGCGGCGTAAGCGACGCGGCCATCGACAACGGCATGGACCCGCAGGTGGCGGCCGAGCGCATTCTGGAAGCGGTGAGTGCGGGGACGCGCGAGCTCATTCTGGCCGAAGGCATGGAAGCCGAAATCGCCCGCCTGCGCCGCGCTGACCCGGAGGCGCTGTTCGACCGGATGGCGGGGCTCGTGGCTGCCGGGTACGCGCAGCAGATGGGGGCGTCCAAGGAATGAGCAAGGTGACCAGGGTCGTGTTCAGGCAGCTCAGGTACTGTTGACACGTCTGGTGGTGTCCCCACCGGACTTATATTCCTTGGAGCTGCGAGCCTGTGCGTGTCGTTTTTAGTGCTTTTTGGGATCGAACCGATCAACAAGGATGAACATCCCGTGTGGTTTTGGTTACACCAAAGTGGCTGGCTGGCGATGACCGTGGTATTTGCTCTGGTCGGCATCAGCCTTGGTTGAATTTCAACCTGACCCCGATTCTTATTGATCCCGTAATCTCTTACCGTAATCTCGGGGGAATTCCAATGCTTCTTCACCTTTGATTCTCATCGTGAAAGCGTGCGCTGGGCCAAGCCTATGAAGTAGGTCGCCCAAAGGGAAATTCCTACAAACTTGGCACTGTCTTCCCAAAAGAACTGCCATTGGTGGAGTATTTGCAGAAGCATTTTATCGAAGATATCAAATGCGATCGAGGTACTCAAAAGGAACAAAGCCGCCGCCAGCAGCCAGGGGCGAAACGCGAAGAAGTGCCGCCACCAGCGTATTGTGATCGCCGCAGCGGTTGTCGCGATCAAGACGTAAACAAGCTGCTGCGGGATTCCAAAATTGCGTGGAAGTAGACGATCATGAAACTCGTAAAAGTCATCTGCGGCCAGATACAGTGAAAACAGCCCCACGGCCAAGACGTGCCACGGTATCTCGCGGCCGGCTTCGCGCGCGACAGAAAACGCGAAAAAACAACACGCCGCTGTCGCACACATGAGAAACGCGCCAAGACTTGATGCGATCGCCACAAACGGATGGAATTTGGCAAGGACCGCCATGTCCCTGGTGAACAAATAGACTGGGATGTCGTATGTGAGGCTTGTCCACGCAATCAGCGACAGAACGGCAATCGCAAACGTTGGTAATATGAATAGGGGCACGTGCCGCAGCATGTTTGCGGCCCCAAACAGCTCCGGCCGTTTCGACGGGGACGCCTTCCAGTCACCGACTGACACCATAGCTCACCTCCACGCTGGGTAGAATCTCCAGCCGCGCGCATCCTATCGTGATTCGCGCCGGGCGAAGGTGCCTGCGACGGAGAAAATGTTGCGGGAGTTTGAAAAACAGGAAGACCTGATCGCCGTTCCAGCCTTACGGAATTTTGGGGTTGGAGTAGACTTCGCCGGATCAACCCGTCGCGCATTCGTGCCAAGGGCGGGCAAGATGCCTGCGGCCCCAGAGCGTGCTGAACTTCCGTCGGCTCGAAGACGTCCGGAGGGAGGATCGATTTTGTGAGGCGCTGGCTCTCCTGCGCGGGACCCGCTATCGTCGGTGCGGAATTCGGACATTCATCTCAGGCATAAGGATAGAGTTGTGGCCACGAAACTGAACAGCGATCCCCGTATCGATCCGCGCATCAAGGCCCTCTTGGGCGGCGCGCCGGATTTTGCGCCTGCGGGTGATGTGGCGAGCCGCGAGGTGCTGCTGGCCGAAGAGAACACGGACGCGTCGAAGGCGCGCGTGACCATGCTCCAGATGATGTTTCAGATGTGCGATAACGAAGACGTCGCGCCGTCGAAGGGCCTTGCGATAACCACGGAATCATTTCGCTCGGAGCCCGACGGCAACACCATCAAGATTCAGTATATCCGGCCTGATACGGCTGAACGCTTGCCTTGCGTCTATTACATTCACGGCGGCGGCATGCAGTATTTCTCGTGCTTCGACGGCATGTACAAGGCTTGGGGCCGTATTCTCGCGGCCCAAGGCGTGGCGGTCGCGATGGTTGATTTCCGCAACGCATTGCGCCCGTCGTCGGCGCCGGAAGTGGCGCCCTATCCTGCCGGTTTGAACGATTGCGTGTCGGGCGTGAAGTGGGTCGCGTCGCACGCAGACCGGCTCAACATCGATGCGAGACGCATTATCGTCGCGGGCGAAAGCGGCGGCGGAAATCTGACTCTGGCCACGGGGCTGAAGCTCAAGCGCGACGGCGATATCGGTTTGGTGAAGGGACTTTATGCGCTGTGTCCCTATATTGCCGGGCAGTGGCCGCTGCCGCAAAACCCTTCGTCGAGCGAGAATAACGGCATTCTGCTTGAGTTGCACAATAATCGCGGGGCCATGTCGTATGGCATCGAGGCGTTTCGCGCGCGCGATCCGCTGGCCTGGCCGGGCTTTGCCGGAGATGGCGACGTGAAGGGTTTGCCGCCTACCGTTATTCACGTCAACGAATGCGATCCGTTGCGCGACGAAGGTATCGGCTTCTACCGGCTGTTGCTGCGCAATGGCGTGAAGGCGCGTTGCCGCCAAGCGATGGGCACCACGCACGGGGTGGAGCTGTTCGCGATCGCCTGCCCCGACATCAGTTACGACACCGCCCGGGACATTGCGGCGTTTTGCAGGGGCTAGCCGGCGCTTAACGGA
>VFKO01000117.1 GCA_009885515.1 Rhodobiaceae bacterium
CCCGAAGTTACGCGGGCGCGGCATGTCGTGCAGACGCCGCCTTTGCAGGCGTAGGGTGCGGGCAGTCCTGCGGCTTGAACGCTCTCAAGAATATTGCCCTTGGCGGCGATGAAAGGAAGCCTGAGCCGCCGCCCGTCGATGGCGACGGTCAACATCTTACCTGAGGCTTGGACTTCAAGCGCCCGGTTCGCCACCACTTGTTCGGCCGAGAGCTCGCTGGTGGTGAAGCGTTCGACCAGGATTTTCCCGCGCGCCACACCGCGCGCCGCCAATGCGGTTTCGGCCGCATCCATCATTGGTCCGGGACCGCAGACGAAAAACGCATCCGCCTGTTCCGTTTTCACGAGTGATGAAAACACCTCCTGGCACTTGGCCAGGTCCAGGCGGCCGTTGAAGAGTTCGATCTCCTCGGCTTCGTCTTCAAGGAAGTGATAGACTTCGAGGCGGTCAAGATAGCGGTTCTTCAGGCCTGCCAGTTCTTCCAGGAACATGATCGAAAGGGAATCGCGATTGCCATAGAGCAGCGTTACCCGGCTGCGCAGCTTCTCATGCAGGACTGATTTCAAAATTGAAAGCACCGGTGTAATCCCCGACCCTCCCGCCAGCGCCACATAAGTGGGGGCGTCTCCCGCCGTCTCGGGTTCGACGAAGCGCCCCATGGGCGGCAAAACCTCAAGCTCCTGACCCACTTTGATGTGCTCATTGGCCCACGTCGAGAAGTGCCCGCCGCGCATCAGCTTCACGGCAATGCGCATTTCCCTTTCGTGAGCTGCAACACAAACCGAATAGGTGCGGCGTATATCTTCGCCGTCGATGTCAGCCTTGAGTGTCAGATGTTGCCCCGCCTTGAAGGTGAAGGCATCGCGCAAGGCGGGCGGAACCTCGAAACGAAGGGACACCGCATCCGCTGTCTCGCGGCGCACTTGCGAAACCTTCAGCTTGTGAAATCCGGAATTTATCGACATGAACTTAATGGCACTTGAATTTGTCGAAGGGTTCGCCGCATGCGAGGCACCGGTGCAGGGCTTTGCAGGGTGTCGAGCCGAAGCGGCTGATCATTTCGGTGTGCGTTGAGGTGCAGCGCGGACAAATTGCATCTTCTTCGCGCGCGGAGTGGTGCGGCGGCGCGATGCCAAAGGCGCGAAGCTTTTCGTGGCCTTCATCGCTGATCCAGTCGGTCGTCCATGGCGGCGACAGCACGGTCTTGATGCCCAGATGTGCATATCCGGCGCGATCAAGTTCGGCGCGGATCGATTGCTCGATCACCAGCGTTGCGGGGCAGCCCGTATAGGTCGGCGTGATCACAACCGCATCCGCGGTGACGTCACGCACGATCCCCAGATCGACCACCGACAGGCATGGAACTTCCGGATCGGGCACGTGCGCCAGCACCTGCAAGACATGCGCCTTCACCACACTGTCCCCGGATAGGCGCGCGGCAGAAACTGCATCGTGGCGAGCAGGTGCCCCAGATGCTCCGAATGGTGCCCCATGCGCCCGCCCCTGGCGCCGCGCCGTGGCACTGGCACGTCGAGCGTGGCCTGCGCCAATGTTTTGGTTACCCGTGCCTCCCACTCAGCGCGAAGCTCGCGCGGGTCGACGGCAATTCTTTCTGCAATCAACGGATCAAGTTGCGCATCAACGTCGAACAGCTCATCGCCAAAGCGCCACATCCACTCAAGCGCTTGCACCATGCGCGCACGGCTTTCATCCGTGCCGTCGCCCAAGCGCACCACCCATTCATTGGCAAAGCGGGCGTGATAGGAAACTTCCTTCACGGCTTTGGCGGCGATCGACGCCAAAGTCTCGTTTGCCGAGCCCGAAAGCTCGCGCAGCTGCAATTCCTGCCAGTTCGAAAACAAAAACTGGCGCGCAATCGTTTGCGCAAAGTCGCCGTTGGGCTGCTCGACCAGCAAGCAATTCTTGAAATCAAGCACGTCGCGATGGAAGGCAAGCCTGTCCGCGTCACCGGCCAGCATCAAAAAATGCGTCGCCTGCCCCACCAAATCCAAACCGATATTGGCGAGCGACAGATCGAGCTCCAGCATCGGCGCATGCCCGCACCATTCCGACAGACGCTGACCCAAGATCAAGCTGTCGTCGCCGAGGCGCATTGCATAGTCGCTGAGCGCGCGGTCCATCAGATATTTTTCACATGCTCGGGGATCACATAAAACGTCGGGTGGCGATAGACCTTGTCGGCTGCGGGTTCGAACAAGGCCGCTGCTTCGCCTGGATCGGACGCCACAATCTGCGCCGACGGTACCACCCACAGGCTGACGCCTTCCATGCGCCGCGTATAGGTGTCGCGCGCCGACTCCAGCGCCATGCGCGCGTCGGCAGCGTGCACACTGCCTGCATGCTTGTGCGACAGCCCGTGCTTTGCGCGCACGAACACTTCCCATAGCGGCCAATCGTTGTTCATCGCTTACTCCGCTGCTGCTTTGACGACGTGTTTCGCCGCGTGCGCCGTCGCCGCTTCGCGTACCCAGGCGCCGTCTTCCCATGCGGCGACACGAGCCTTCATGCGGTCCTTGGCGACCAGACCTTCACCGCGCACGACGGCGTAGAATTCCTCCCAGTCGACCGGCCCGAAATCGTATGACCCACGCGCTTCGTTCCAGGCGAGTTTTGGGTCGGGAACCTTGAGCCCAATCGCATCGGCTTGCGGAACCGTGACATCGACAAACTTTTGCCGCAGCTCGTCATTCGTCTCGCGCTTGATACGCCAGCGGATCGACTGCGCCGTGTTGGGCGAATTGTCGTCCGGCGGCCCGAACATCATCAACGACGGCCACCACCAGCGGTCGAGCGCGTCTTGCGCCATGCGCCGCTGTTCGGGCGAGCCGCCCGCCAACACAGTCATGATCTCAAAACCCTGACGTTGATGAAAACTTTCTTCCTTGCAAATCTTCACCATCGCGCGCGCATAGGGTCCATACGACGTGCGCTGCAGCGGCACCTGGTTCAAGATCGCCGCACCATCGACCAGCCAACCAATCGCCCCGATGTCGGCCCAGGTCAGCGTCGGATAATTGAAAATCGTCGAATACTTGGCGCGGCCGGAATGCAACGCCTCGATCATCTCTTCGCGCGAGGTGCCCAGCGTTTCGGCGGCGGCGTAGAGATAGAGCCCGTGCCCGCCCTCGTCTTGCACTTTGGCCAGCAGCACCGCCTTGCGCCGCAAACTCGGCGCCCGGGTGATCCAGTTGCCTTCGGGCAGCATGCCCACGATTTCGGAATGCGCATGTTGCGACATCTGGCGCACCAGAGTCTTGCGGTAAGCCGCCGGCATCCAGTCCTTGGGCTCGATAAATTCATCGGCCGCCACGCGAGCCTCAAACGCCACCAGCTTCGCCGGATCTTCGGCCACAAGCACCTCACGCGGCGCAGGCTTCTTGTTTTTGTCTTCAAGTTCCGTGGTGTACATCGGCGAGCAAACTCGTTCTCGATTGCATGACAAGCGTAGGGCAATGCGAGCCAGCGGTCAATCAACCCGCCGCAATCACGGTGCCGCCTATCGCGCGCGAGAGGCCTTGAAACACTGCGACTTCGGCGTCCAATGTGTTGCGTACGATGACTGAATAGACGCCTGAGCGTCCGGCGAGCCCGTGCTCGCTCGCTTCCGCCGTCAATCGCTCGCCTTCCCTGACCGCCGTCAGAAACACGATTGACGCCTGCTGGACCACCGATGACACATTGCGCGAGTTGCAGGCATAGGCAAACGCTGTGTCTGCCAGCGCAAAGATCATCCCGCCGTGTGCAGTCCCGTACCCGTTGAGCATGTTCGCCGTGATCGTCATGGAGAGGCGCGCATAGCCTTCGCGCATCTCCTCAATGGCAATTCCCCATGCGGGCCCCGTGCCCTCACGCGAAAGCATGTGCGCAGCGACACGACGTGCGAGTTCGTCGGCGGTTTCAGGCATGGTCCCAAGCCTTATTCAGATTGAACGAGTATCCTTCCCCCATTTATCCGCAGCGCCCGTCTCCCGCAAATCGGAGGCAAGACTATTTTTAGAGTATGCTTTGCTGTACCGGTGCCTGGCAATTACTAACGGCTCAGGGGATCGCGCCATGTCGCTTGAAGA
>VFKO01000352.1 GCA_009885515.1 Rhodobiaceae bacterium
CCGCCACTTCTTCCGCCATCTTGACCCGGTCTTCAGGATGAATGTGGCGAACCAGGTACTCGCTGGAAGGTCTGACATCATCAGGATCAAGGCCCAGCATGGCAAAAAACCCGGAGGACCAGTGAGGCTGCGTCGAACTGATTTCCTGGCGCCAGTAGCCGAAACGGGCGGCGCGTTCCGCCAGCGCGAAATGCGTGCCAAGTTCCAGCAGCTGCACGGCTGCAGATGCCGACAATGGATTGGCTTCACTTCCATTCAACGGTTCATCGAATTCAGAAGACACGTTCCGGCCTCGTCCACGTCACACTTGAACATGTCACCAAATCTAAGGCACAAGCCGTAATTTTGAATTGAAGCGGATGGCGCCGAAAATGGCGCATTCAGGGGTAGCGGCGCATTTTTCAACAGTTCAGCAACCATATTTCGCAGAAAGCAGCGTCAGAGAGCCGAACGGGCCAAGCGCCACGAATTGTCCGCCAGCAACCTGCAAGTATTGCCGTAAGTGGCTGCGGTTTCCGAACTGGCGTTCCCATCCAGGCCGCGCTTGAAGACTCCCTGCGCGATGGAGGCCAGCCGGAAAATTGCAAAGCTGAGATAAAACGGCCAGTGCTCGATCATGGGCCGTGACGTGCGCGAACAGTAGCGCGAAACGTAGTCGGCCTCGGCGGGTATCCCTGTCGCCGCGTGGTCAACGCCCACCAGTCCGCCCTGGCGCGGGTTCATCACATGATAGCCCATGCAATTATAGGCTAGGTCCGCCAGCGGATGCCCGATAGTTGAAAGCTCCCAGTCCAGCACCGCGATCAAACGCGGCTCGGTTGGATGAAAAATTGTGTTCTCAAGTCTGAAGTCGCCATGCGCGATGGACACACTGTCCTCATGGGGAATATTGCCCGGCAGCCATTCGATCAGCCGTTCCATCTCTGGAATGTATTCGGTCTGGGCCGCCCGGTATTGCGAGGTGAAGCGCGCAATCTGCCGCTCAAAGAAATTCCCGGGCCGCCCGAAATCTCCCAGGTCCAAACGGTTGAAATCTGTATTGTGCAGGCGGGCCAGCGTGTCGTTCATGCTGTCATAGATCGCTGCCCGCTCAAGGGGCGCAACACCCGGCAATTGCGGATCTCGAAATATCCGCCCTTCAAGATAATCCATCACATAAAACGAAGTTCCAATGATGCTCTCATCTTCGCACAAAACAAGCATGCGCGGCACTGGCACGTCGCTCCCGGCAAGTGCCTTCATGATCCGGAACTCGCGATCAACCTGATGCGCGCTTTTGAGCAATTTCCCGGGCGGCTTCTTTCGCAGGACATAACGTGATTGGCCCGCCGAGAGTAAAAAGGTGGGATTGGATTGTCCGCCGCCAAATTGCTGCACCGAAAGGGCGCCCGTGAACGAATCAATCGTCGAACGCAGATATCGCTCAAGCGCTGCTTCGTCAAAGCGATGTGATTGGCGAACTGGTCCGGCTTCGAAGCTCAATCCGTCGCTCCCGCTCGCTTGGCATAGCTCCAACCGAGTTCGGCCAGTGGCCGTACCGCCGACGCCGTCGATGTCGCATGCGAGCTGGCTGCCGTGCCGTCCCGCACGCGCCCCATAATGCCCTGCAAAATGCCAGCGATGCGGAAGAAATTATAGGCGAAATAGAAGTCCAGATTTTCGATTCCCGCCCGCCCGGCGCGCTCGCAGTACATCGCGACATACTCGTCCTCGCTCGGGATGCCGAGCGCCTTCAGGTCGGCGCCGCTCAGGCTTCCCGTGCCGCCGCCGGTGCCGCCCGCGGGCATGCGCCATTGCATGATGTGATAGGTGAAATCGGCCAGCGGATCGCCGATGGTCGAAATCTCCCAGTCGAGCACGGCGAGCACGCGGGGCTCGCTCGGGTGCAGGACCATATTGTCGAGCCGGTAGTCGCCGTGAACGATGGCGCTGCGCTCGCCTGGTGGGATGTGCTGCGGCAGCCACTCCATCAACTTGTTCATCGCAGGGATAGACTCGGTTTCCGACGCGACATACTGCTTGCCCCAGCGCGAAATCTGCCGCGAGAAATAACTTCCAGGCCTGCCAAAATCCTCCAGGCCCAGCTTCACAAAATCCGTCTGATGCAGCTTCGCCAGTGTCTCGTTCATCGCGTCGTAAATCGCAAAGCGTTGCTTGGGTTCAAGCCCCGGCAACTGCGGCTCCCAAAGCACGCGCCCCTCGACACACTCCATCACATAGAACATCGTGCCCGCGATGCTCTCGTCCTGGCACAGCACATAGGGCTTGGGCACCGGAAAGCCGGTCGGGTGCAGCGCGCTAATGATACGAAATTCGCGATCAACCGCATGCGCCGACGGCAGCAACTTTCCCGGCGGCTTGCGGCGCAGCACATAGTTCGTCTTCGGTGTTATCAATTGATAGGTCGGGTTCGATTGCCCGCCCTTGAACTGGCGGATCGTCAGCGGTCCGGCGAACCCGGCCACATGCTCGCTCAGATATTTCTCGAGCTTGACCGCATCGAGCACATGCTGAGGCGCCACCTCCTTGGTGCCGCTGAACTGTTCTTGCCGTGTTTGCTCTGACATGACTAGCCTTGTTCCCTTTTTATCGCGCGCCAGCCAATGTCCCGGCGGTAAAAGCCTTCCGGCCAGTCGACCAACTTGATCGCCTGATAAGCGCGCCCCTGTGCTTGCGTAACAGTTTTTCCGCGCGCCGTCACATTCAACACACGCCCGCCATTCGCGATCATTTCGCCGTCCCTGATTGCCGTACCAGCATGAAAAACCACGACATCGCTGCCCGCCGCATCTTGGAGGCCGCGAATGACCGATCCTTTTTTCGGAGCATCAGGATAACCCGTGGCCGCCATGACAACCGTCAATGCCGCTGAGGCATCAAACCGTACATCCATGGAATGCAGCACGCCGTCGGCGACCCCCAACATCAATGCGACAATGTCCGACTTCAGCCGCATCATAAGGACCTGGCACTCGGGATCGCCAAAGCGAGCATTATACTCGATGAGTTTCGGCCCATCCTTGGTCAACATCAGCCCGGCAAACAGCACGCCCTTATAGGGTCGCCCGCGTGCGTTCATGCCCAGGATAGTAGGCCGGATAATACGCACAAGCGCTAGCTGCTCAAGTTCCGGTGTAAACACCGCAACAGGAGAATACGCCCCCATACCGCCTGTGTTCGCGCCCACATCACCATCGCCGACGCGCTTGTGATCCTGCGCCGCGCCGAACGGTAAAATGTGTTCGCCGTCAGAAAGCACGAAATAGCTGATCTCTTCGCCTTCGAGAAATTCCTCGATCACAATGCCCTGGCCGGAAGCAAACATGGCATCGATGGCTGCACTTGCCTCCGCCCGTGTTTCAGCAATAATTACGCCCTTACCCAACGCAAGACCGTCAGCCTTCACCACAATCGGCAACGGGTGATCCGATGCGTAATCTTTGGCGGTGGCGGCGTCCTGAAACCGCTGATAACGCGCGGTTGGGATACCTTCTGCCTCGCAGAAGTCCTTTGTAAAGCCCTTGGACCACTCCAATTCGGAGGCGGCTTTGGTCGGTCCGAAATGCTTGATGCCTTCCAGCGCAAGCCTGTCGGCCAGCCCGCCTGCGATTGGGTTGTCCGGTCCAATCACGACAAAATCTATGCCGTTGCGACGCACGAAAAAGACGATTCCTGCGAAGTCCATAACATCGATGGCGGCACACTCAGCAATGGTCG
>VFKO01000164.1 GCA_009885515.1 Rhodobiaceae bacterium
CTCCATGCGCCAACTGCAGAACGACCCCGAGAAAATCCGGTCCTTCTACCAAAAACCATCACTCAAATATGCTGCGTAAATGTGCATATACTTATGGACGGATTAATACGAAGAACGCGCCCGCCTGATGGAACACATACAACCTTCTGAAATCGACATAGCCGCGATCCATGACATAAATCGCGCCCGCCTCCGGCGCGATCAGATCCAGCGCGAGGGCATCGCCCATTTTTCCATCGGAAACATGGATAAAACTGGGGATCGGGCCGCGCAGATCGAGAAGCGTGTGCAGTTTAACCGCCGCTTTGGTCGAACGAAAATCGGCCCACGGAAACAGCGAGAGGCACAGATCAATCGTGGTGCTGTCGAGCGCGTAAACGGTGTTGGCAAGGCCGAGCCCGATGTCGTCTTTCTCATAAAGCTTGCGCGCGCGGCGGATCAGAACGCCGGCAAGATCGAACCATATGCGCCAATCGCGCAACTCGTTCGCGTCGGCCAATGTCGACTTTGCGACAGGTCCACGCAGACCCATGCCGTACAATTTCGAGGGCCGCGCGCGAAGGCAAACTTCGATGTCGCGCAGGCTCTCGCGATACGTCAACTGCGCAAATGCCATGGAGCGAAACTGTTCCGTGCACCGCAGGGTTCGCACACGAACATCGCCATCATACTTGGCGACAATGCGATCAAAGCTCGTCCATGGGACGAAATCCATGACCTGCGAAAATAGCGTCCGGCCAGTGTTCACGGCGATGTCCCCGATTGGAAAAATCGAGGAATTTACCGTAAAGCCTTCATCCCGCGTTCAAATCGACACCAACCAAAACCCATGCTAACTCTTTGCCAGGAAAAGCCTTTCCACACTGTACTCCGCGCTTAACCGGACGGCAGTGATACAGCTTATACTTATCACTCTCACTGGAAATTCAATTCGCGGCGGAGACTTTCGTGTTCGTTTGCTGCGCTGTCCGAAGAGCAGCAGCAGTACCTGACCGCGCTTCATCGGCGTAACCAGGATATTGACACCCGCAACTCCATCAGCGAGCCTTTCCTTCAGGATTTGCGCGACAAGGGTTACATTCGCTTCGTGAACTCAGATGACATACACTACAACTACCTAGTCATAGTAACTGACCCTGGTCAGGACGAATTGAAGCGGGCGGCGCGCAGGGGTTGGCTTGCTTTACCGCGCACCGACGAGCGCAAAAGGCGTTGAGGAGTCACTTGCCATGACGTTTCGCAATTGGATTCGGGGCTTTTTTCGCAGTGCCACGTCAAGCGGTCAGACGAATGACGCCGCCGCAGGCGATGACTTGCCGGATGAGGGAAACGACAAGCAGGCCAAGACGGTAATGCTAATCAAGGCGAAATGCGCGTGGAGCGCACGCGGTCATTAAGGCACATCATGCGCTTAGCCTTGCAGATCGCGCGAAAAACACGCCACGATGCGCTTGGGACAACGAAGAGGCGCGCGAAGAGCTCGTAAAGCTCTTCGCCCATATCGACGTGAAATGCCGCCTTGAAGGCGACACGGTCACTGCATCGTTTCCGGTTTCAGAGACGGCGGCGTCCATTCTCACCATCAAGCCGGAATCTGTGACCCCAGAAGAAGCAAGATATGGCAATCTTTCGCTTTTGAGATTGGCGGTGATTACACCTTTGAAGGGACCAGAAGTCGTTTTGGCGGAAACCGCCAACCGGTTTAACATCACAGAGCGAATTGGAGCCCACGCCGCCCACTGCTATGGCGGATGGGGTATCCGGGACGGCAGACTTGGACTGTTCACGACGCTACCGTCTACCATGTTCAAGCCGGGTCTTCTGCCACACATGGTTGTGAGCACCGCCATCCGCGTCCACTGGTTCAATCGATGGCTCAATAAAACAAGCTCAAGCGATGAACCCCGGCACAGCATTCACTGACGGGTCTGCTGAGGTGGTAATTTCGGTTAAAACGTAACTGCCCAGGTTCTGCGATGCTGACGCGATTCTGATTGGATTTTTCTGGACGCTGGAATCACTTTCCGATTCAAGAATCATATGATTCTCGAATCACCAGCGGAGCCGTCGCGGAAAGAGCTGATTGCGCTTATCCATGCGCAGGCCGCTGAGATATCGGCGTTGAAGGTGCAGGTAGCGGAACTTGAGCGCCGGCTCGGCCTGAACAGCTCCAACAGCGGTAAGCCGCCTTCGAGCGACGGGTTGAAGAAGCCGGCGCGGGTGGCGAGCCTGCGCGAGCGCTCTGGCAAAAGGCCGGGTGGGCAAAAAGGCCACAAGGGCGAGACCCTGCGGCAGGCCGCCGATCCAGACGAAATCGTCGATCATTTTCCTTCGATTTGCTCTGGATGCGGCGCGCCGCTGACACAACGCATGGCGCGCGATCACACGGCCCGTCAGGTGCACGATCTGCCCGAACCCAGCCCCCTTGTCGTCACCGAACACCGGGCTCATATTTGTGGCTGCGCGGGCTGCGGCGCGCAAACGAGCGCCTCGTTTCCCGATGGCGTGAACGCGCCCGTGCAATATGGTGCGCGGATTGCCGCCTGCGCGATCTATCTGCTGCATCAACAAATGCTTCCACAAAAGCGCCTCGTCGCGCTCATGAGCGATCTGTTCGGAATCAGGATCGCCGCCGCGACGCTCGAGGGCATGAGCCGTGCCTGTGCCGCGCGCCTGAAGGGGTTTGCTGAGACCGTGCGGGATCTGGTTGCTGGCGCACCGGTGAAGCACATGGACGAGACCGGCTTTCGCATCGGCGGCAAGACCCAATGGCTGCACGTGGCGTGCACGATCCTGCTGACGTTCTATCGCACCTGCGCCAAACGCGGCTCCCTGCTCGCCGGCGTCACGGGGATTGTCGTGCACGATCACTGGAAGCCGTATTTCACGATGACGGGCGTGCTGCACGCCCTGTGCAACGCGCATCATCTTCGCGAACTCAAAGCACTCGTTGAAATCGAGAAAGAGGATTGGGCGCGCCAAATGCAGCGATTGCTGCGCCGCGCCTGTCACGCCGCAAACCTCGCGCGAGAACGCGGCATTCCCCTGAAGCTGGGCCTCGTCGCGCGCGTCGAGCGGCGCTACGACGCGATTGTCGTGGCGGGCCTGACCTTTCACGAGGCGCAATCGCCGCTGGCGCGTGCCGCGCCGGAGCGGAGCGGCAAAACCCGCGGTCGCGCGCCACGCCGGACCGGACACAATCTGCTGCTGCGCTTTGAAACCCGGCGAAGCGACACGCTGCGATTCTTGCGCGACCCTGCCGTTCCCTTCACCAACAACGAAGCCGAACGCGACGTGCGCATGATGAAATTGCGCATGAAAATCTCCGGCGGCTTTCGCTCGACCGAGGGCGCTGCCGATTTCGCAACCATCCGCAGCTTCCTCTCGACGGCCAGAAAGCAGGGATGGAACATCATCCAAGCCCTGACCCGAGATCCAGCAGACCTCGCCAAAACATTGCGATGGGTCTAAAAACTCTTCCAACCTGGGCAGTTACGTTAAAACTTCAATTTACAGAATCGTTTGAGCGCCATCTCATGCGGTATCAACTTGGAGGACCCATTTGAAAAAAGGGGGGTCCCCACCGGGTGGGGTCTGCCAGAAATGAAACGGCAAAAAACGAAAACTAAAAACTCTCAACTGTTTGCGATGCTTCCCATGTGCTTCCCAATGCAAAATACTTGGGAAGCATGTCCCTTCAATTTAAGCGCTAACCCATTGAAAACAATGGTACACCCGGAGCGATTCGAACGCCCGACCCCCAGATTCGTAGTCTGGTGCTCTATCCAGCTGAGCTACGGGTGCCTTGCACCAACAGCGCCGCCAAATTGCGGCGCCGGGCGAAAAGAGGCGCGGAACTTATGCCGCGCAAGCCAACGGCGCAAGGCCAGAAAAGATGACCGGAAAAGCCCGGCCTCGCGCCATTTTGGGCCGCCAGAGGCACTTGCCCGCATTGCAACCGCGCCGGACGGGCTTATTGTCGCCGTGATCGTCGTGGAGTCTTCCACGGCCTCTGGGGTAAAAATCATGTCACGTCGCAATTTCGTGCGCGTTTTTCCAAGCCTTGTACTGTGCGCCGCACTCAGCGCCTGCTCAACGATGAGCGGCAGTTTGTTTCCCGATAAGCCAGCCAACCCGGCAGCGCCCACCAACGCCATGCCGCAAGCAGGCACCTCGATTTTCACCCCCGTCGGTGTTGCGCCCGGCGTCAATACCGGCACCCCGCAGTCCGCCCAGATCGTAAGCCTGCGCAGCCGCCTCGTCGCCTTGATCGGCGAAGTCTCGTCTCGCAACGCCACACTCTCCGAAATCCGGCAACGCGCCGCCGGCGAAGGCGCGCTTTATCGCATCGCCAAAAGCGACCTGACCTCGACCGCAACCCCGAACCCGCAATCGCTGCAAAAAGCGCAGACCGCGCTCGAGCGCTTGTCGGCCGCCACAAATTCGCTCGACGGCGAAATGCGGATCATCGCCCGCGGCTCCGCCGAGTCGAACAAGCTGATGACGGAATCGCTCACCATCCGCGACGGCAATGAAGCAGACCAAAGCCAGCTCAACACCCTGCGCGGTGAAATCGGCCAAACCGCAAACCAGCTCGACCGCATGGTCAACGAAATCTCGAGTGAATGGGCAGCACAATCCGCCTTCCTCGCCAAGGAGCGCGCCACCCTGGCAACATTGGGCGTATCACCTTCAGCAGCCACACCCTCTGCAGGCCAGGCCTCGACGGCCCCGCCACCCTCTCTCTCAAGCCCGGCTTTCGTCACCATCAAATTCGACCGGCCCAACGTCGCCTATCGTGATGCTTTGGCCCAAGCGGTATCGACCGCCAGAAAACGCAAGCCCGATGCAACCTTCGATGTGGTTGGCGTCGCCGCCGGGCGCGCAGTTGTTCCCGACGCCACCGCAAACGCCACCAATGTCGTCAACACATTGACGAGCCTGGGCGTCGATCCTGTGAAAATCCGGGTCTTCAACGCCTCAAGCCCGTCCATCCAGTCGCACGAGGTGCGCATCTATGCCCGCTGAGTAAAACCCTTCGCATGCACAGTCCGATAAGCCTCCCACGGCCCCAGCGCCTTCGCCTCATAAACCCCGCGGCCAACCGCGCGCGCCAGACAGTCAGCCGCCAGCGACCCCAGCATCGAGATCTGGAACGGCAACGGTTCAGGCAAACTACGCTCACCTGTCGCAATCACGAATACCACGTCGCCATCGACAGCCGAATGCACCGGGCGCAGCGACCGGGCCAGCCCATCCTGCGCCATGATCGCAATCCGCTTGGCCTGCGACGGGCCGAGCATTGCGTTCACTGCCACCACCGCGATCGTCGTGTTCTGCATCGGCAGCGGCGGACGCTTGATGTCGTCAGGCAAGCTCAATGAAGGGACACCGTGCTTGGGTGGGACCTGGCCGCCCATCTCGCCATTCTGCTCAAACGGCCACGCCCACAAGGTCGAGGTCCCTGGCATGACCGGCGAACCAAACGCATTTACCGCCACAACGGCACCGATCTCAAACCCGTCATCGGTCACAATCGACGCCGACCCCAGGCCGCCTTTATACGCACCCGCACGCGCCCCATATCCGGCACCCGCATTGCCCAACGCAAAATTTTCCGCGGCCGCTTCGCAAGCCGACACCCCAAGTTTGCGGTACGGCGGTTCTTTTCCCCAGTTCTTGTCGCCGCCATTTGTCAGATCGAACAAGATCGCCGACGGCACGATGGGCGCCACCATCGGCGCCCCGGCCAGCCGGTATCCGCGCCCCGAATGCGCCAGCCAATTGGTCACTGCACCCGCCGCATCCAGCCCAAACACCGAACCTCCCGACAGCACAATGGCGTCGATCCCGACATTCAGCCCCTCCGGTAACAGCGCCTCGGTCTCGCGCGTGCCC
>VFKO01000578.1 GCA_009885515.1 Rhodobiaceae bacterium
CGGGTTCCTGGGCAACAACCGGAAAGGGGAGTGAACCGACACGAAGCACAGTCACTTTGCGCTTCAGCCATTTCGTGTGGACTTCGATTTCTTGATCTGTGTTGACCGTCGTTTCGGTGGAGGCGCAACCGGTTTCAAAGCGACAAGAGGGCCTTGGTTGGTCGCAAGGTAGATCGTCTCGCCCGCACACGCTCGGTCAATCAGGGCGCCCAGGCTTCTGCTGGCGGACTTGATGTCAAAGATTGTGGTGCTTGGGACAGTCTTTTTCATGTATGCCCCATCACACGCTTGGGCTTGTAGGGCTCTTCCAGCGTCTTGATGTCTTCGGCGTCGAGTTTGAGGGACAGCGCCGCGACGGCGTCTTCGAGGTGGCCTTGTTTGGAGGCACCGACGATGGGGGATGTGATGCCGGGCTTTGACAGAAGCCAGGCGAGCGCTACTTGCGCGTTGGGTTTGCCGTGTTTCTTTGCGACCGAGGTTACGCGTTCGACGATCTGGAAGTCTTGGTCCGCGTAGTAGAGCATGTGGGCGAATTCGTCGGTGCCGGCGCGCGAGGTTTCGGCGTTCGTGCCGCTGCTCTTCTTCGGGTTGTCGCCGGGTTTGCGGTTGCCGGTGAGGAAGCCGCGGGCGAGCGGGCTCCACGGAATGACGCCGATGCCTTCTGAGATCGCGAGCGGAAGCATTTCGCGTTCTTCCTCGCGATAGACGAGGTTCATGTGGTTTTGCATCGAGACGAATTGCGCGGAGTTGTTGGCGCGCTGCAGGCCGAGGGCCTTCATGAACTGCCAAGCGTACATGGACGAGGCGCCGATGTAGAGCGCTTTGCCGGCTTTCACCACATCGTTCAACGCTTCGATCGTTTCTTCGATCGGTGTTTCGGGATCCCAACGGTGGATCTGGTAGAGATCGATGTAATCAGTGCCGAGGCGTTTGAGACTGGCGTCGATCGATTCCATGATGTGTTTGCGCGAGAGGCCGCGATCGTTGGCGCCCTTGCCCATGATGCCGCAGACTTTGGTCGCGATCACCACTTGATCGCGTTTGGTCAATTCCTTCAGCGCGCGACCGGTGACTTCTTCGCTGACGCCGATCGAATAGACGTCGGCGGTGTCGAAGAAGTTGATGCCGAGGTCGAGCGCCTGTTTGAAGAATGGACGTGCGGCAGCGTCGTCCAGCACCCAGTCACGCCATTTCGAGCTGCCGTAGGTCATGCAGCCGAGGCAAAGGCGCGATACTTTCAGGCCGGTCTGGCCGAGACGAA
>VFKO01000562.1 GCA_009885515.1 Rhodobiaceae bacterium
TAAGCCTGGTCCTGGCGGGCGCCGCAGCGGCTGACGTCGGCTACAGCGTATTGGGTGTGCGGCCCGGTGATGTGCTGAACCTGCGGCTCAAGCCCGACCCGCGCTCACCGGTTGTGCAGACGATTCCGCACAATGGCACTGGCATCTCACTCACCGGCGTTTCGGCCGCAGGTGATTGGGTTGAAGTAACCTATCAACGAAAGCGCGGCTGGGTGAATGGCCGCTTCCTGGGGTATGGCACCTTTGGGCCCTCACAAATTCCAGCCAACCTTGATTGCGCGGGCACCGAACCGTTCTGGTCAATTTCGCTCAGGCCTGGTCACGCCCGCGCGGACCTTATGTTTGTCGAACGGCGGCAGTTATTTCGTTTGACGACTGCAAAGCCCGCCTTGGGCCGCGCTGACATATGGCAGATCAGGGGGGCAGCGAAGCCGGGAGAAATGTCGTTGATCGTACAACATAAATCCTGCAGTGACGGCATGTCCGACATTCGCTATCCCTATTCGGCAATCGCTCTCCTTTCCGGACTCGAAATGATCGCCGGATGTTGTCGTCCCGGTGCCGGGCGCTAGTCACGATTGGGTTAGAAAATGAAAACGGTTCTTGAAGGCATTCGCGTCCTCGACTTCGGACGATACATTGCAGGGCCATATTGTGCGGCCTTGCTTGGCGATATGGGTGCAGAAGTCATTCGTATCGAAAAGCGCGAAGGCTCGGAAGACCGCACGCTCATCCCCGTCATTCACGATGAGGAAGGCAATCCCGGAGCCGGCGCACTGTTCCTCCAAATGAACCGCAATAAAAAAGGAATGACGCTCGATCCCGCTCACCCCAAAGGCCGCGAGATCGTCAAGCGCCTGATCAAAACTGCAGACGTTGTGGTGGTCAATCTGCCGCCGCAGACCCTGAAATCTCTCGAACTGGATTGGCCCAGCGTCCACGCCATCAACCCGCGAACGGTCTTGACCACTGTCTCGGCATTTGGCTCTGGCGGCCCCTACGCGGAACGGTTGGGATTTGACGGCGTCGCGCAAGCCATGTCCGGATCGGCATACATGTCGGGCACGCCCGAACAGCCGGTGCGCGCCGGTGCTTCGTGGGTCGATTTCGGATCTGCCTCTTTGGCAGCGTTTGGAACAATGACGGCCTTGTTCGCGCGCGAAAAAACTGGCCGTGGCCAGCACGTAGAAGGGGCATTGCTGCGCACTGCGGTAACCTACATGAGCCAGACTTTGATCGAACAAGATCTGCTGCGCAAAGACCGTGTGGCCAGCCTCAACCGCGGCCAAACGGCGGGACCCTCCGATATATTTCGCTGCCAGGATGGGTGGATCACGATTTTGATCAACGGCGATCCGCTATTCAAACGCTGGACAAGGCTCGTCGGTGAGGAAAGCTGGGTCAGTGACCCGCGCTTTGCAAGCGACGAAGCGCGCGGCGACAACGGCGAAGTGTTGAGCGCCCGCACCACGCTCTGGTGTTCAACACGGACTGTGCAACAAGCCTTGACCGAACTTGAGCGCGCCAAAGTGCCCGCAGGCCCCGTCTTGTCACCCCAACAATTGCTTGACGATGTGCATGTCAACGAAGCCGGCTATTTCGCGAAGGTGAATTATCCCGGACTGACACCTTCGGCGCGGATCATGGCAACGCCAGTGACGCTGTCGGAATTGCCGGGAAGCATACGCCTGCCTCCACCCACTCTGGGCCAACACACAGACGAGATTCTGGCTGGACTAGGGCTCAAACCCACGCAGATCGAAGAGTTACGCAATGCAGGCGTGATATAGCTCAACGCGCAAGCGCTGCCGTAACGCGGCGGCGGATATGCTCGGTCTCTTCATGACCCAGTATAGCAAACGACAGAGCCTCCGCGTGCTCAAGATAAGATTGCGCGCGTGGCCTCTTGTCGAAGTCAAGCGTCCGAATCTCAACGACGATACTTTCCGTGTAGGTCAGCAAATAATTTGAAACTTCGTCAAACGCTTCTTTATGCGCCGCGTGAAAGTCGCCACCGCCCGCATAGGGCGTCGATCCTGCCAACAACTTCCCCCACAACAGAGCGCGGCCAATTCTTGTGGCGTCTGGATCTCTACCGAAATCAGGACGCTTGGGCCCTCGCCCGCCGAACGCGCCCATCCGCTGGATTGGAAGGGCCGCCGTGATCTCGCGTGGCGAACGGGCGATCAACGCATCCATCGCGTCTGATACCAGTTGGCGAATCTTGATCAGCCGCTGTCCCCATTTGCCGTCCCGTTTTGCTCCAATTTCACGCACCAAACCGCCGGACATTTGCGTGAAATGCTCCAGCTTATTCAACAGAATGTCGGCATCCATCATGTCTGGCCGCACCGATGCAATATCGAGCGCGATATTCTCCATATCGGCGAGCAAGATGTCGCCAATTAAACCCATGTCTGCCTGGCTAAACAATACAGCCTTGGTTCGCCGCGACAGAATTGCCGCCAAACGCAAAACTTCCCATGGCCGTTTCAAGCGGCCCAGCACCAGCAGCCCCACATAGGGACACAGTTCAGGCCGGCGTCCGGAGAGCGCTTCATAAATGTCACGGATCAGTGCCATATGCTGGTCGTTTAGAGTATCGATCCGCTTGGGTAAAAACTCTCGCAACTGCGACAGGTCGCCTGCAGCAGACAGCAAAACGGCAATTTCCTCGACATCAAACAAGGCTTCCTCGCCGCCAAGCTTCACCGCAAGATTGCGCCGTTCACTTCCGGCTCCGTTGACGCGTTCGACGGCCTTGTGAATGATGGTTGCCGCTTCCCCTTGCAGTTGATGAACCAATGCGGCCTCGCGCCGCGTGTCGCGCGCCAAGACAGAGCGAGTGATTTGATGTTCATAGTCGGCAAGCGTGGACCGCAGCCCTTCATTGCCAAGCCAGCGCCAGAGCGAACGAATGGTGGATCGCGCAATCCTTCCGGCCTGCTTGAAGTCGCGCGACTCGACCAGGAAATCAGCGAAGGCCTCGCAAAACAAACGCTGGGCCGTGGGAGAACGCCGCAACCCCAAGCGCTTCAACGTCGGCCTCAAGCCATCGAGGATGAGCTCCGCCGGCAGCCCGCGCTCACCCGACAGCCTTGCGCGTTCGACCGCAACCGCAAGCTTTGACGCCTTGTCTGCCGGCAGCGAGGCAAGAAATTGCTTCAGCTCTAGCTCTCTGGCGGGCAGTTTCATGATGAGCAGTTCAACCCAGCGCGCCAGCATGGCGCAGGTACAGTTATACAAAGCAATCGGGACGCTGGCACTATTTCCAGACCAAAACCGTCACAGTTCATCGGACCAATTTTGGCTAGCGGTTATCAGAATCGGAGCCACCGGACGAGCCTGCACCGTCACCGCCGCCGGAACCGCCGTCAGGCCCGCCAAAGGGTTGACCGAATGGAAACAACCCCAGATCAACGGCTGAATCTCCGGCTGTCCAATTTTTACTCTCAGGGTTGCCGAATGAGCCGTCTGCACCTACTTTCAACATATCCCCTTCCGACATCTCAACAGACTTTCCGGACCCATTCTCAACATGTCCGGAACCATGCTCGAAGAAGATCGTGCTTGATCCATCGCCATTGACCTGCGCTTTTACAACCGTGCCACGAATACCGATAGCGACATTGGGTGTTTGCAATTTTACTTTGTCTTTGGGCATCGAACCCGAGACAAACCGAAACAAGCCTCGGCTCATTTTAAGTGTTTGCTCACCCGATCCTTGGGCGCCAGCGTAGACGTAGTTATCCACGATGATCGACGACGCACTGCCCAACGTAAGACGGCTGCCATCGGTGAACGTGACTTCAAGAGCGCCTGAGGGCACGGTCTCCAGCTTGGAGTTCTTGGCTACCGAATTGAGCTTATAGATCGGGGTTTTTTCGGCCTGCGGTGGCGTTTGATAGGCGTAGCGCTGAACCCGGGTCGCTTTTCCAACATCTTCCGGAAAAGCGGACGGCGCGAAAACAACCGAAATACCAATACAAAGTGCAATCAAACCAAATCGCATGGGTGTGACCCTTAGAAGCGCGCAACGATTCCGGCCACCCGGACGTCTGAGGAACCTATGCCTCCGCAGGCAGCCGCGCAACCGCTCAGGGAATTGCATATGACGACGGTTACAATTCGAAGTAACGGCAAGGTTGATTTCAACGTCATGGTTAAACTGGACTGAGGCGCTTTGGCGTCGCCTTGCCATCGTGTTCGCACTCAGCGCATGGTCCTGCCAATGCACAAAAAGCGAGTGCCCAATGAAGGGAAATGACTTCAAACGCTGGCGAAAAGCCCAGGACATGTCTCAGAAAGAGGCAGCGGATTCTCTTGGGCTCAAGCGGCGCGTGGTTCAGTATTACGAAAAAGGTGAACGGGGCGGCAAGCCGTTCAAAATTCCCCGCACGGTCAGACTTGCGTGCTACGCGATTGTCAGCGGCATTACCGATTACCAAGGCCCTGAGCGAGAGAAAAAAGGCAACGCAAAAAAGCCAAAGTCGCCCAGGAAATCAGCCGACGGTGAATAGGCGCTACACAACACCTCCCCTGTCAATTGCAGGCAGATTCAATATCGCCGATACCCCACCGGTTGCAGACTGTCCCAAGCTCAGATGACCTCCGTAGAGCAACGCAATTTCTTTCACAATTCCAAGACCCAGCCCTGAACCAGGCTTTGATTCATCGAGGCGCTCGCCCCGTTCAAGGACCCGCATTTTCTGTTCTTCAGAAAGTCCTGGGCCGTCATCGCTGACCGTAATGACCAGTCGCGACAAAGGAGCCAAAGCCGCAGTGATGTCCACCTGCCCTTGTGCCCATTTGCACGCATTGTCGAGAAGATTGCCAATCATTTCCTCGAGGTCGGAGCGGTCGCCACGAAAGATCAAACCGTCGGGACATGACCGTTCAATCATGATCCCCTGGCCAGTGTATAACTTTCCAAGCGCCCTACTGAGGTCTGACACAACAGGCGCCACGTCCGTACGAGCGCCAAGAACGGAGGCCGAGGCCACGGTCCGCGCGCGCGCCAAATAGTGATCGACCTGGCGGCGCATCACTTGCACTTGCCGCGCAACCGTTTCGGCCATGGGTCCCGGCACACCGTGTACTTCGTTGGCCAGCACACTCAGCGGTGTCTTGAGAAAGTGAGCCAAATTGCCGACATGGGTACGTGCGCGCGCGACGACTTCGGCGTTATGAGTGACCAGTGCGTTGAGCTCGTCGGCAAGGGGTTGAATTTCAGTTGGGAATTTGCCTTCAAGACGGTCTGCGCGGCCTTCACGGATGGCTGCCAGCGACTTCGACACATGGTCGAGCGGTGCCAGACCCAAGCGCACAAGCAAGGCCATCGCGGCCACGAGGCTCAAGCCCAATGCCACGACTGACCAAAACAGTGTCGAATTGAAGCTCTCAACCTCGGATTCAATGTCCTTCATATCGGCCGCAATCGCGATACGAAAGGGTTTGTCGCCGGAACACTTTGACCCAGGCGCAGGCGAATCCGAACCCGTGAGTGAAACAACGCGCTCAACAAGCCGCAGGCGCTGTCGGATCGGACCTGGCGCATATCCTTTTTGCGTCTCACCCGGCGTTTGCACGGTGCTGGATGGCAACACTTTGTTCCACAATGAGCGCGAGCGCATTAGCTGTTTGGGTTTCTTGTTCGCCTCCTGCTCCACGGAAGCGGCCTGCCAGTAAGAGCCGGAGAAGGCGCGATTGAAGCGCTCAGCAATCAGGGGCTTGGACATTGTGAATGTCCCACCGCAATCGAGCTCAGCCACAGCGATGACGCTCTCCAAATCAGCGACAAGCCGGTTGTCGAGGCTGCGTTCAATTGAGCTTCGAAATAGTGACGACAACAAAAAGCCGCCCGCGATCAACCCAAGCACACTCCAGCCCGCTGCGATCGCGACAAGGCGGAAGGCGAGCGAGTTAGTGCGCGGCATTGACGTCCGCGTCGCCAGCACCTTCTTCAAGTTTGTAACCCAGGCCGCGCATGGTTTGGATGAGGTTCACACCCAGCTTTTTCCGCAACCGGCCAACGAACACCTCGATGGTGTTCGAGTCGCGGTCGAAATCTTGATCGTAGAGGTGTTCGACCAGTTCAGTTCGCGAAACCACCCGGCCTTTGTGATGCGCCAGATAGGACAGCAAGCGGTATTCAAGCGACGTCAGCTTGACAGGATTGCCCTGCACGGTGACACGGGCCGCCCGCGTATCTATGCGCATCGGCCCAACTTCGATGTCTGAGGTGGAAATGCCCGCCCCGCGTCTCAGTAGGGTGCGAACCCGCGCCAGAATTTCCTCGGTGAAAAAGGGTTTGGCCACATAGTCATCGGCGCCCGCGTCCAGGCCTGCAACCTTGTCGCTCCAACGATCACGCGCCGTCAAAATAAGCACCGGCATCACGCGCCCGGCCTTGCGCCACTTTTCCAATACCTTGATGCCGTCCATTTCCGGAAGACCAAGATCGAGAATCACGGCATCGTAGGGCTCGGTCTCGCCCAGAAAATGCCCTTCAACGCCGTCACCGGCCGTGTCGACGACATAGCCGTTGTCGCGCAGGGCACCAGCAAGCAAGCGCTGCAAGTCGGGATCATCTTCAACAACGAGAATGCGCATGTTGTGTTTCCGTTAGCCTAACCCGCGGACTTTGAGAACCTGTCCTGTCCGGGCATCCACGATTATCACGATCTGGCGGCCTTCCGGGGTCAACCAGATTATCTCATAGACCAACCGCTCACCGCGCTGCATGGGGCCACGCGCGTCCAACGGTTTTCCCGGAAATTGAGCATACAAATTATTGATGATCGTATCCAACGGAATAACGCGATCTGCAAGTCTGTCATCGCCACCCCTGCCGCGACCGCGGTTTCCGCCCCGGTCGTCGTCGCGGACTTGGATGAAAGCACCATCGTCGCGCGCGATGACGCGCCCGTTGTCAGCCCAAGCCGAAAAGCTTGATGACACAATCACGATCAAGAACAGAAGAGTTCGCACGATGCTACGCATACTCACATAAATAGAGCCGCTTCAGTGAACCCCGCATGAATACGCTATCCAGACCCAGTTCAGAAAGGCGGACGCATCATGGCGTCAAGGGTCGGGTATCAGCCCTTTCACACATGGAGTTAAAAAAATGCGCAAACTTGTAACCACAGCAGTTACCGCCATGACAATTGGTCTTCTCGGCTTTGCCACACCAGTAATGGCAGACCAAAACAATGGCTATCAAGGTGGAAATGGTCAGTACCAGGGCCAAAACAACGGCAACGGCCCGGGAGCGGGCAATCCTTCAGGCGCTAACTATGGCAATGGTCAGGGCAATGGCTCAGGCGGCTACGGTCAGGGACGTGACGGCAACGACAATGGTTATCGTGGCAATGGCCGGCATCGCGACGACCGATTCGACTTTGGCCGCCATGAACGCAACTACGATGGCTGGGAACGCGGCTGGGGACGGCGCGGTTATGACAACGACCGTCATGGCCGCCCCCTTTCTTACGGTCGCTTGATCCGCCGCCTGGAACAGCAAGGTTTTTACGGCGTGCGCGGCTTGCGGATGAGCCGGTATGGCGGAGGGTTGCGTGCGTTCGCATTCACCTATCGCGGACGTCCAGTGATGCTGCGGATCAATCCGTATTCGGGCCGCGTTCTGGATCAGCGCTACGTGTAACCTTCAAGCAATCGTGATCTGAATAGGCGCCGGGTCGAACACCCGGCGCTTTTTTTTATGCCGTCACCGAAGGCCAAAAAGCCTCAGCACCACTGAGTGCCGCTGCCCGCCCCAATTTTTCAGCCCAAAAATTCTCCGGCCCAAATTCAGCGCGCCATGACCATAAGCGGCGCGTGGCGAAATGCAGCGTGTGTTCTTTGGTGATTCCAATGGCGCCGTGAATCTGATGAGCAATGGATGCCGCCGCCCCAGCGGCGTCACCTGCACGCACCTTGGCTGCAGCGATCACAGTTGCGCGGGTCTCGGGTTGCTCCAGACTTGCAATGGCCGCATCAGCAGCGAGTCCAGCCGCAGCAGTGTGACCCGCCAGAATCGCCAGCTGCTGTTGGATAGCTTGAAAGGCCGCTATTGGTTTGCCAAATTGAACACGTGTGCGAGCATACTCAACCGTCTGGATAAGAATGCGATCAAGTGCACCCGCGATCGACATGGCGCGAAGTGCCGCTCCGCCCAACAACAAATCGTGACCGCTGATTTCGGGCACGGTGGTGCCTGCGGTATCAGCAAAGGCAATGGTGTCTCGAGGCTCGCCGGCAATATTGGTTGCCTCGCTCAATTTTCCGCGGCGGGTGGCAATCAAGACAGCTTCATCGCCATTCGACGCCGACAACAAAACATGAGTAGCATGCCGCCCGTAGGCAACTCGTGACGCAATCCCCTTCAAATGCGCATGATCGCCATGACGATGTGTGTCTCCGTCCAATACCGCGATGCTGATGGGGCCCTTTGGTGCCTTGACGCCCCGTGCTGCCAAGGCGGCACGTGCGAAGATGGTCTCGCCGAGTGGAATCGGTGCCAAATGACGGGCGGCAGCCCTCAACAAGACTGCCGTATTCTCCGCGCGCTCGGCCGGCGCCGTGTCGCGATCCGCCAAAGTATCAAGAAATCCTGCCACTTCGACAGCGTCCCACAATGCAGCACTCCATTCGCCTTTTTCGGCACGGTGAAGCAATTCAGGCGAGACGTGTTGCTCAAACAGGCGATGCGCGGCGTCGTTGATAAGTTGAGACGTGTCTGACATCGCGCTCACCTCAATCCCAAGCCGCGAGCAATGATGCCGCGCAAAATTTCGCGCGTCCCACCGCGCAGTGAAAATGATGGTGCAATCTGCGTGAGGTAGGCTTGGACACGCCGCATGGCATCCTCGGCACCCTGCGCCGCTTCAAGTCCAAACAAATCATGTGCGATTTCGGGAATGTCCTGTTCGAATACGGCGCCGATGTCTTTGACAAGAGCGGCCTCAAGCGCGGGATTCTGACCTTGCTGAAGTTGCGTCGCCACCGACAAGGACAAGCGCCGCAATGCATGCAGTCTCGCGGTCAAACGGCCAAGCGCTATGGCCACGCGTTCAGAAGGCGCCGGTCCCGCGGTCGCGACCAGTTGCTTGAGCAATGCCAAACTGGACAAGAATCGTTCCGGTCCCGATCGTTCGTAGGCCAACTCGGCCGTCACTTGCGACCAGCCCTGCCCCTCCGCGCCGATCAATGCATCGAGCGGCAGAAGCGCATCGTCGAATACGACTTCGTTGAAATGTTCATGGCCGGTCAAGTCGGCAATGGGGCGAATGCTTATTCCGGGCAAGGACAGATCGACCAGAAACTGTGAAAGCCCGAGCTGGCGCTGCTCAACACTGTCGCCAGTACGAAATACGGCGATCATGTAATGAGCTTTGTGGGCCCAGGAACTCCACAACTTTGTACCGCTGACACGCCAGCCATCGTTCGTTTTAACCGCGCGAGTCCGGACGCTGGCAAGATCCGAACCCGAATCAGGTTCGCTCATGCCGATGGAAAAATAGGATTCGCCTTTGGCTATTCCCGGCAAAATACGTTGACGCTGATCCTCGGTACCGAATTTGAGCAATAAGGGGCCCGACTGACGATCTGCAACCCAATGGGCAGCCACAGGCGCGCCCGCAGCAAGCAATTCTTCGGCAACAACGTAACGCTCAAGCGCCGAACGCTCGTGCCCACCATATTTTTTGGGCCA
>VFKO01000166.1 GCA_009885515.1 Rhodobiaceae bacterium
CTTCGGTAAATGAAAAGTCCATGAAAGGTCCTGAATGGCTTGATGTTGATGTGTCTTAGAGGCCCAGCACCATCTTCGCAATGATGTTGCGCTGAATCTCGCTCGAGCCGCCATAGATCGTCGTGCGGCGGGTAAGGAAATAGTTCTGGCCAGCACCGTGGGAGTAGTCGGGGCCCGGCACGTACTCATTGGACATCTTGTCGTGGGCAAACGGGCGGTACGGATTGCCGTAATAAGCGATGGCTTCAAGCGTGAGTTCGGTCAACCGCTGTTGAATGTCGGTGCCTTTGATCTTGAGGATCGAGGCTTCCGGACCATGCCCACCTTTCGACTCGCGCGCCAGCGTTCGCAACTCGGTAAATTCCAGCGCCAGCAGATCAATCTCAAGCTCGGCGATGTTACGCGAGAAGTCCGCGCCATCGAGCAACGACTTGCCGCCATCCTGCTCGGCAGCGGCGATTTTCTTCAGACGCTCAACGCCGCGCTTGGAACGGGCGACACCGGCAATGCCCGCGCGCTCGTGACCCAGAAGGAATTTCGCGTAGGTCCAGCCTTCATTTTCCTTACCAATGAGATTCTTCACCGGCACCTTCACATTGTCGAGAAAAACCTCGTTGACCTCGTGCGCGCCGTCCATGGTGATGATCGGCCGCACGGTGACGCCGGGCGTTTTCATGTCGATCAGCAGGAATGAAATACCTTCCTGCTGCTTGGCCTTCATGTCGGTGCGCACGAGGCAAAAGATCCAGTCGGCGTATTGGGCGAGTGTCGTCCAGGTCTTTTGACCATTGACGATGTAATCGTCACCTTCGCGTACCGCTGTCGTTTTGAGCGAAGCAAGGTCAGAACCCGAGCCCGGCTCGGAATAACCCTGGCACCACCAATTCTCTCCCGACAGGATTTTCGGCAGATACTCTTTCTTTTGTTCTGCGTTACCGTATGTGTAAATGACGGGGCCCACCATCGCGAGGCCAAAGGGCAAGGTTCCAGGCGTGTCCGCGGCGGCGCATTCCTCACCGAAAATGTATTTCTGGGTCGAGTTCCAGCCGGTGCCACCGTACTCCTTCGGCCAGGACGGTGCGACCCAACCCTTGTTGTAAAGGACGCGGTGCCAGGC
>VFKO01000104.1 GCA_009885515.1 Rhodobiaceae bacterium
CTGAGCGAGCCCTGATAGTTGACGCCGACTTCCCAGATGTTCGACTGCTGATCGGCTTGATCGTTGCTGTTGAAGAGGTCATTGAAACCGCGTGTCAGTTCCGGTGTGTAGGACCCCGACAATTGAATGCCGATGAGGCGCGGCGAATAGTAGATGATCTTGAGCGCATCGCCCGAGGCGTTGAGATCGGTGCGGATGTGGGCTCCGTTGGGCTCGTACGCCGTGAAGCTGGACAAAATTGGATCCTGCAGCGGGAAGGCGCGCGCATCGTCGAGGCGATTGATGTCGGAGACGGTGGGTGAATAAATGCCGGCGCTGTCGGCGGCGCCGTCTTCGAGACCGATCGTCAGACGGCCGAAGGCGCTCTGCACATAGAGCCAGACTTCATCGACGACATCGGGGGCGCCGTTGATGTTGTCGTTGGAAAATTCGTGTTCGCTGGATTGAAAGCGGAGTTGGCCGCGCAGACCGATTTCCAAACCGTTGTCGGTGACCGTTTTCACACGGCCCCAGGTTTTACCTTCGGCAGCGAAACCGTAGCCGTTCAAGCTGTTGGAGGGAACTTCGGTTTGGTCGATGTAGTAGCCGGAAAAATTACCCTGCCCACCCCAGTCGAACGACCACTCGCCCGCGGAAGCCGTGCCTGCGAGGGTGAAGAGAGATACTGCAGTCAATGCTGGCCACAAGCGCGTCATCAGGAGCCCTTTACTCTAAAATACCGATACCCAACTGCTCCCCCGGGCTTAGTCATGCGGTCAATCGCGGTGCCGGGTCAAGAGTTTGCTCCGCCTAACGTTAGTTCAATCAATCAGTGTTGCTTGCCGATTGCACGTAGACCGCAGGTTTTGCCTGGCTTGGGACTCGCGCCATTAAGCGTAGCGAGGCGCACAAAAATGCGTGATTGCCCGCTCGCACCGATTGCTGCGCTAGCCTTTCTTCGCGTATAACGCGGCTTCACTTTGGTCAAAAGCGGGGGTTGGTTTCAGCCTTCACGGTGTCAGGTATCGAGTTTTATCCATGAAAACCAAGTTGCTTACCGCCGGTTGTGTTGCGCTTTTTCTCGCTGGATGCAGTTCAACTCCCGAGGCGGCCAAGCCCTCGGTGGATATTCCACCTCCACCGGCCCCGGTGCAGAAAGTCGAGGCGCCTGGTTCGGAGTCCGGAATGTTCAGCTGGATGGGGTCGGGCTCGAGTTCAAAGTC
>VFKO01000346.1 GCA_009885515.1 Rhodobiaceae bacterium
CGCTGAGGAGGCGCGAAAGACGTTCGACGGCGCGTTGCTGTTCGGCGAGCGGCGCGGTGGGATCGGCGAGAGCCGCCGCCGCCACGCCCGAGGCCATTTCGAAGGCATTACGCGCGGTTTCCATCTCGGGTCCGGTGCGCCACACGACAACCGATACCAGGACGGCGAGCAACAACGTGCCGATAACGGTAAGATAAACCTTCACGAACAAGCGATTGAAGATTGTCATCGCCCTAGTCCTGGGCCTTGGCGAAAACGTAGCCTGCGCCGCGAACGGTCAAGACACGACGCGGTTTTTTGGGATTGTCTTCCAGGGCTGCGCGAATACGCGAGATGTGGACATCGATGGAGCGGTCAAAGACTTCGAGCGATTCGCCTTTGACAATGTCGAAGAGGGCATCGCGGGAGAGAACGCGCCCTGCCCTTTCGGCCAGGGCCGCCACGATATCGAACTGGTGAGCAGTGAGGGCGCGGGGTTGGCCGTCGATACGGATTTCGCGCGCGTCCCTGTCGATTTCCAGCCGGCCAAAGTGCAAGATTTTGGACGGTGACGAGGTGTTCGAGCGGCGCAGGATTGCGCGCAGGCGCGCCAGCAATTCGCGTGGCTCGAACGGCTTGGGGAGATAGTCGTCGGCACCCATTTCCAGGCCGATAATGCGATCCATGGCGTCGCCGCGGGCGGTCAGCATCAAAACCGGCGTCTGACTCTTGGCGCGGACCTGGCGGCAGACTTCCAGACCGTCGATGTCGGGCAGCATGAGGTCCAGCACCAGTGCGTCAAAGGTGTCGCGCGTGGTCATTGCGATCCCTTCTTTGCCGGTTAGGGCATGCTGGACGCGATAGCCGGCCTCGCTCAAATAGTCTTCGACCATTCGGGCGAGGCGGGGATCGTCTTCGATCAACAGAATGCGTTCGGCCACGGGGTGGGAGGCAATCAGTTATCCCAGCGTTGCGCAAGTTTGGCGCGCTGCTCAGGCGTCAAGACGTCAGCGGCATCGGCCAAAGCCTGCACGAGTTTCTTGCTGACCTCGTCGGCGAGTGCGATCTGTTCGACGCGCAAGGCTTCCAGCGCGACGCGATCGGTCTGGGGTTGCAACAACAGATCGTGTGCCTTCTTGTGCGCGGCGCGCATTTTTTCGTGCACAGCGGGCATTTCCCTGGCGATGGTATCAGCAATGGCCGTGAGCTTTTGCTTCTGGTCCGGCGCCGCATCAACAGAACTGGCGAGGTGGCCCACCATGCGGCTGACATGCTTATGCGCGCGTTCGGCATTCATGGGTTCGTGCATACGGTGATGGCCGCCCCAGCGGTGCATGCCTCCCATCCCGGATCCGTGCGCGAAGGCGACGGTTGCAATTCCTCCAACAATGATGCCGAGGGCGAGGGTGAGAAAAAGTGCCAGAAAGCCAAATCTGTGGCGCCGCGAGGTGGTTTCGTCAGTCATGTTTCGATCTCCGTTGACGTTCCGGATAACTTACCCGGATGCAGGACTTTATATGCAGGGCTGCTATTTCAGGCGTATTGCGCTGATGTAAAGATTTGTGTCGAGGCAAAAGATTAACGCCCGTTCCCGCGCGTCATTACGCGCCCGGATATGGCCATTTTGGGGTTGTACTGGGGAGGGCTAACCGGTCTAATCCGCGACCTTTCACCACCGCTCAGCGATAGACCCTCACGCCATGGCCCGACTTACTATTATCCCCGACAACACCAAGATCGATTTCGTCGGCCAGCGCTTCACCGCGTTTGCGGTCGACGGGTTGCTGGTGGTCATCACGATCTTGTCGCTCTGGTTTCAGGGATTGAATCTGGGGATAGATTTTACCGGCGGGGTGGTGATCGAAGCCAAAAGCGACAAGGCTATCAATGTGGAGGCCGTGCGCGAAAAGCTCGTTGCCATAGGATTTTTAGACCCTGCCGTTCAATCCTTCGGCGGCGACAAGGCAATCCTGATCCGAATTAAACCGACAGCTTCGGTCGAAGCCAACGAGCAGGCGGCTGCAAACAAAATCAAGACCGCACTGGGCACCGGCTACACGTTCAGCCGCGTTGAGGCGGTCGGGCCGAAAGTGTCCGGGGAACTGCTTCAGAGCGGTGTGATCGCAACTGTCCTAGGCGTCTTGATGATCGGCGTCTATGTGGCATTCCGGTTTGAGTGGCAATTCGGCCTTGCCGGCATGTTGGCGACCGGTCACGACGTGTTTGTAGCAGTCGGTCTTTATTCGGTGCTGCAATTCGATTTTAACCTGACGTCCGTCGCCGCGCTTTTGCTGCTTGCAGGTTACTCGATCAACGACACGGTCGTCATCTTTGACCGGATCCGTGAGAACCGGCGCAAATTCAAAAGAATGCCGATGTACGAGCTGATCAATGTGTCGACAAACGTGACCTTGTCCCGGACATTCTTGACCAGCTTTACGACATCGCTTTCCGTCATTCCGCTGATATTGTTCGGTGGCGATGCCTTGTTCGGGTTTGCCGCCACGATTTTGTGGGGCATCGTCATCGGCACTTATTCATCGATCTTCGTCGCGTCGTGCTTGCTGCTCTATTTGCCGACGATCCAGATGGGCCAAGCGAAAGTGGAAGCGGGCGGCGTGCAGGCTTAGCCCGAAAGGCAGGCCCCGTCGAATAGGGACATACTTTCATGGCTGCGGAAGTTGGCCAGTTTTCTCTGGTGCTGGCACTGCTGATTGCGATCACGCAGTCCACGATTCCGCTTTATGGCGCATCGTCAAACACGCCTGTGCTGATGCATTTCGCGCGCTCGGCCGCGATGACGCAGTGTCTCTTCGTCGTGATCGCGTTTGCGGCCTTGACCTATTGTTTTGTAACGTCCGACTTTTCGCTGAAGGTGGTGGCGGCGAATTCGCATTCCGACAAACCGCTGATGTATAAAATTTCCGGCGTTTGGGGAAACCACGAAGGCTCAATGCTTTTGTGGGTGTTGATCCTGGCCCTGTTCGGTATGGCGGTGGCTGTGTTTGGCAGAAACTTGCCGTCGTCGCTCTCGGCGCGCGTGCTCGCCGTTCAGGGAATGATAGGCGTTGGGTTTCTGGCGTTTGTGATTTTTACTTCGAGTCCGTTTGAACGGCTTGACCCTGCGCCGCTGAATGGCAATGGACTCAATCCGTTGCTGCAGGATCCAGGCCTCGCGAGCCATCCGCCTTTTCTCTATTTGGGTTATGTCGGCTTTTCGATGGCGTTTTCCTTCGCGGTTGCGGCGCTCATCGAGGGCAAAGTCGATCCAGCCTGGGCGCGCTGGGTTCGCCCATGGACGCTTGCGGCATGGTGTTTTCTGACCGTCGGCATCATGTTGGGCAGCGCGTGGGCCTATTACGAACTGGGCTGGGGCGGCTGGTGGTTTTGGGATCCGGTGGAGAACGCTTCGCTGATGCCCTGGCTTGCAGGCACGGCGCTGGTGCATTCTGCCATAGTCGTTGAAAAGCGCGATGCCTTGAAGCGCTGGACAATCTTGCTGGCGATACTGACATTCTCGCTCAGTCTGATCGGAACATTTCTGGTGCGCTCAGGGGTGATCACGAGCGTGCACGCTTTTGCGACCGACCCTACGCGCGGCGTGTTTATTCTGGGCCTGTTGCTGGCGACGACCGGCGGCGCGTTAGTGCTTTATGCGATCCGCGCGCCGGCGTTGAGGTTGGGGAACCTGTTTGCGCCCGTCAGCCGCGAAGCGGGCCTTATCCTCAATAACGTGCTTCTGGTCTCGATCACCGGCGTTGTGTTCGTCGGAACTTTTTATCCCTTGTTCGTTTCGACGACGAGCGACGACCGGATCTCGGTCGGGCCGCCGTTTTTTAATATGATATTTGTGCCGGTGATGCTGGTGTTGATGGTCGCGATGGCTGTGGGTCCGTACTTGAGCTGGAAACGCGGCAATTTGGCGGAATCGTTGTTCCGGCTGCGTGCGGCCGCCGTTGCCGCCCTGGGTATCACCGCTAGCATGTTGTGGCTGAACTTAGGGGATGGATCGTTCACAGTGCTGGCCTTTGCCGTGGCGACGTGGGTTTTTGTGAGTTCGCTGATGGTTGTTGGACAGCGTCTGGACATTGGCAGCGGATCCCTTGCTTCGATGTGGCAGCGGGCGAGGGGCTTGCCGCGCTCGGTTTATGGGCTTGCGGTTGCACATGCCGGGATCGCGATTGTGGCGGCCGGTATTGCGGGCATGTCGTCCTGGCAAACTGAAACGGTGGCAC
>VFKO01000587.1 GCA_009885515.1 Rhodobiaceae bacterium
CAGAAGACGCCGGAAGAACAAGTCTGGTTCGCGAAGATGCCAACCTCCGTCAATCCGCCGTTCGAAGGCGTTCAACTGCCGAAAGCCTCGCAGTTGCTCGACTACGAAGCCGAACTCGTCGTCGTCATCGGCAAAAAATGCAAGCACGTGCCAAAGGACAAGGCCCACGAGGTGATCTTCGGCTACGCCGTCGGCAACGACGTCACCGCACGCGACTGGCAATTCAAAACCCCGCAATGGATTCTGGGCAAGAGCTTCGACACCCACGCCCCGTTCGGCCCGTGGATCATGACGCCCGATGAAGCCGGCGACCCGCACGCACTCGGCATCCGCGCCTTCGTCAACGGCGAGAAGCGTCAGGACTCGAACACGAAGAACCTTGTCTTCAACATCTACGACCAGATCGCCCACGTGAGCAAAGCCATGACGCTCGAACCCGGCGACATCATCTTCACCGGCACCCCCGGCGGCGTCGGTGCGGCAATGAAACCGCCTAAGTTCCTGAAAGCAGGCGACGTCACCCGCATCGAAATCGACAAAATCGGCGCCATCGAAGCAACGGTTGTTGCCGAGCAATGATCGAAACCGAAATCCTGATCGCAGGTTACGGCCCCGTCGGCGAAACGCTGGCCGCCCTGCTCGGCAAGGCCGGCATCAATACACTCGTCGTCGAACGCGACCTCGACGTCTATCGCTACCCCCGCGCCGCGCACTTCGATCACGAGATCATGCGCATCTGGCAAAAGCTTGGCATCGCCGAAGCCGTCCTTCCTTGGACGCGCCAGATGTACGAGTACGAATTCCGCAATGCCGCCGGCGACATCCTCTTGCGTTTCGACCAGCGCGGCATCGAAGCGCCGTCCGGCTGGGCGCCGAGCTACATGTTCCATCAGCCCGCCCTTGAAGAAGCGCTACGCAAACGTGTTGAAGACTTTCCCACCGTCGAAGTCCGCCTCGGCACGACGCTCAAATCAATCGACCGCAACGATGCGAACGGCATCGCCGCAACGATCTCAGCCGACGGCAAAGACGAACAGGTCTGCGCAAGGTTCCTGATCGGCTGCGACGGCGGCGGCAGCCTGACGCGCCGCCAGATCGACGGCGAGCTGTTCGACTACGGCTTCGACGAACCTTGGCTCGTTATCGACACGCTCGCCAAACACGAAGAGGGCCTGCCGCCCTTCGGCGTTCAATCCTGCGACCCCAAGCGCCCGACAACCGTCATGCCGATGTCGCCGCTGCGCCGCCGCTGGGAGTTCATGCTGAAGCCCGACGAGACGCCGGACACGATGCTGGACGACGGGAAGATTGCCGAACTGCTGAAGCCTTGGGTCAAGCCCGGCCAGGTCGAACTCGTCCGCAAAGCAGTGTACCGCTTCCACGGCCTCGTTGCGAAAACCTGGCGCAACAAGTCGGTCCTGCTTGCAGGTGATAGCGCCCACCAGATGCCACCCTTCATGGGCCAAGGCATGTGCTCCGGCATCCGCGACGCCGACAATCTCGCCTGGAAACTCGAAGCGGTCCTGCGCGGCCGTGCAAACGCCGCTCTGCTCGACACCTATCAGCAAGAACGCGAGCCTCAAGTCCGCCAAATCATCGAAGGCGCCATCGCCATGGGCCGCATCGTCTGTGTGCAAGACGAGCAAGCCGCCCGCATGCGCGACCAAGGCATGATCGCCGCCCGCGCCGCAAAACCCGCCGGTGCCAACGATCCGCTCCCCGGCCTGCCTGGCGTCAGAGCGGGGTTCCTCCACCCCAGTCCGCGCACCGGCGAACTCTTGCCGCAAACCACGGCCGCCCGAACAGCCGACGGCAAACACGGCAAGCTCGACGACATCCTCGGCGACGGCTTCTGGCTGCTGACGAAGCAAGCAACGACAACGCTCTCCCACGTCAAACTTGTCGTCCTCGGCCACGACGTCACCGACGAAACCGGCCGCCTCGACAAATGGCTCGACGACGCTGGCGCGAGCGCCGCCCTCATCCGCCCCGACCGCTATGTGTTTGGAACCGGCAATCCCGACGAACTCACAACCGCATTGACCGTCGCGCTCCACATCCCCGCTTGACCGGCTTTGTGTGCACTGCACAACGGGCAAACAAAACTTGCGGGAGCATGGGTGCGTTTGAACGATTCAAACTCATGCACGGCTACACCACGTAATCTTCCGAATGACTAATGCACCTTGACCGTCCGCGCCGTTAAGCGTTGACGCTCAAGCTTCCCGCGCCTATCCACTGGCGCCTCTGCACATGATCGAGCACAAGCGATGACCAAGTCTGCACCCGACAGAAAAAACCGTGTCGCCTTGAGCCTGCGCATCCCGGAACCAAGACAACGCCCCGGTGACCTGCCGGACTTCTCAAGCGTCGATGTCTCCAAACCCGGCGCCGTGCCGCGCCCCGACATCAATGCCGCCGCCAAGGACATTGGCGACATGGCCTACCAACTCATTCGCGTCTTGGACAACGATGGCAAGGCTTCGGGCCCCTGGGATCCAAAGC
>VFKO01000243.1 GCA_009885515.1 Rhodobiaceae bacterium
ACCTTCGGGGCGCGGACTTTTCTCGGGCATGGCTGAATTGGGCGTGGTTTTCTGGCGCGAAACTTGACGGTGCAAACTTCAAAGATGCATACATGATTGGCGCTCAATTGCAGGGCGCCGATCTGTCTAAAGTCTTGGGCTTGACCAAAGTGCAGTTGGAAACTGCGTGTGGCGACTCTCAGACCAAACTGCCACCGGGCATCAGTGCGCCGCGATGCCCGTTTTAAGCTAAACGCTTGCAGTCAGGAAAAACGCGACTACCTTCCTGGTGGAACCGTTAAGGGGTGGTCAACTGTGCCCAAGGCTCCGACACTTCGGGCTTGCCAAAATGCCAGCCTTGGAAATATTCGACCCCCAATTCGCGTAGAATGGTGGCTTCTTGGGCGTCACTCACCCATTCAGCGACTGTCGACAGGTTGAAATTATTCGCCAAATTGACAAGCGTGCTCACAAAAATCCGATTGTCTGGGCTGTCGGCCAATCCCTTCACGAAACTGCCATCCAGCTTGACCATGTCAACTTTAAGGGCTTGCAGGTTCCTGAATGAGGTGTAGCCGGCACCGAAGTCGTCAATCGCGACACGAGCCCCAAGCGTGCGTATCCGGCTGACAAAACGCATGCTCTCTTCAATATCTATAAGTGCAGCCGTCTCAGTCAGTTCAACGACCAAACGCGATGCCACATCTTTATGCGCTTCAATGAAGGCGACAAAGGCCTCCAGAGTTGGCCGGTCCGACGCGGTCATGCCAGAAACGTTTAGCGTCAAACAGGCCCCGCGATTTCTCGTGAGAGAGTCGATCGTCAACTCAAGCACGCGCCTGTCGAGCCGCCTCACCAATCCCAGTTGCTCTGCAACCGCAATGAAGTCGCCGGCCGCTATGACTTGGCCCTCCGGCCGCTTGATCCGCACCAGGCACTCATGCATGGCGGTCTCGCCGTTCAGCGCATGCACGATCGGCTGATAGGCAATCACGATGCGGTTCTCATCCAAGGCTGTCACAATTTGATCACCGATGAGAACAGCGCGCTTGCGCAGCGAATCGCGCTGGGGCGAGTGCGCATAGGCCGAGAAATTGTCGCGCCCATATTCTTTCGCGCGGTCCAGCGCCTCTTCGGCGCGCGCCATCGCCTCTTGGCTTGTACGCGCGTCTTGCGGCAATGCTATCGCCCCCACTGTGACACTGACACTTACCGCTCCATTTCGCGTAGGAATGACACGGCTTCGCGCAGCCAGCCTCAGAGCCGCACCGCGTTCTGCCATTTCCTCGGCCGTACAACCTTCCAGTATCAATCCAAATTTGTTGCCCGCCGTGCGCCCGACAACGCATCCTGCACCGGCCGCTTCAGCCAAACGGCGGCCTATGGCAACTATGACTTCATCGGCCATATCAAAGCCGTATGTTTCATTGATGACCGCCAAATCGTCGATGGCAACAACGAAATAGGCGGCGGGCGTCCGGCTCGAAGCGGGCGTTTGCTCCAGATGTTTCGCCAACCGCTCACGCAAACGCAGACGGCTCAAATGGCCCGTCATTTCGTCGTAGCTGGCGGCCCAGGCAATATTGGCTTCGCGTAATTTGCGCTCGGTGATGTTACGAACCGTGCCCACAATACGTTCAGCTTGACCGCCAATCCCTGGAACGCAAACGCCGCAATCTTCAACCCACAACGGAACACTTCCGGTTCTGAGAGCGTATTCGAGCCTGAATGGCCGTCCGTCTTCAGGTGGCGACAACGCCATACGCAGGCGGACTTCAGCCGCTTCGCCTTCAATCAGTGCATGAAAGCTTTTGTCGGTTTCGAAGGAAAGTTTTTTACCAAACCCCAGATAAGCGCACGGGTCGCCCGTCCAGGCGATTTTCCCGTCTGAAGGTGTCCAATCGTAAACAAGATCTCCGGCCGCTGTAAGAGCCAGACGCAAGCGCTCTCCCTCGCGGAGATCCGTGAGACGCTGGACAGAGGATGCATGAAGTCGACCGAGCACAGCGATCTTTTCCCCACCAATAACGCAACACGCGGAGGGCATTCGCCTCTTCTCGCTGAGGCCACACTCTATCGAGACAACATTTAAAAAAACCGAAATGCCGGACACTGCATTACTCGGCTCCCTATAGCCAAGCTGTTGTTAATCTTAAGAAAATCGCCCACTACTGGCATAGACACTGCGCTGTGTCCGCATACAATGACACGTATAAGCGCCATATGTCCCATTTCGATGCGTCCGGCATATTTCGGATCACATCGAATTGCGCCAGTCGCAAATACTGCACGTTCGCAAGACCGGAGAATGCGGGCTTCGCTCATGGAAGTGCGGCCGGGGCAGACACTTCATCAAGCTGAGCAGTCAAACTACGACGAGCCGCAAGTCATGCACACGGCGGCATTCGTGACCCAGGTCATCAGTCAATTTCAACCCGCCCCACAAATCAGCACAAAATCGACAACTCTATCCTATGAATCGGCAAGTGCAGTCGGCCGTCATCGCGGGCCGTGGTTGTCAGCTATAATTTAGGTTCTCAACGAAAGTGTGAGCGCCTTCAATTCACCAATCATCCGCTCAATGCGCGTCAACCGTTCGCACATTTCATCGAGTCTTGCATTTACGTCTCCCGCTTCACGAGGCTTGGGGGTCGAAACGCCAGCCCGATCAGCAGCCTCAGCGGCCGAAACGTTTAGAAACCTGGCAAGCACCAAAACTTCTGCCGCACGCAGTTCGCGCTGGTCTTTCCACATCTCCGAAATCTGGCCCGCAGTAAGCTGAAGCAGCCACGCAATGTCTTCCCGCGTCGCGCCGCGCTCAAGTAACTTTGTGTCGAACCAATCTTGATCGAAGAAAAGTGCCACCTTCATCGTCCCCTGAAATGCGCCGCCCGCTTCTCAAGAAAACTTGCCATTCCTTCGCGATGGCCCTCAGTTTGAAACAGGCGCCCAAGCGTGCCTGACACCCAACCACCGAACTCATGCAGATCCCCGCATGACGCCTTGCGCAAACCTTTTTTCAAATACCGCAGTGCCAGAGGGGCATTTGTGGCAATGCGCGCGGCCAGCTTGAAACCCGCCTCAGCCAAATCAGCGTGAGGGACCACTTGGGATACAAGGCCTATACGAAGCGCTTCAGCCGCATCAAGCACATCACCCGTAAACAGCAATTCAGCCGCTTTTTCTGGACCCACCAGGCGCGGCAATATCATCATGCCAGGTGCATCGGTGACCAACCCTCGCTTGATGAATATCTCGCCAAATTTCGCTCGTTCAGAGGCGATTCGTATATCGGCAAGCAAGCACATTTCCATCCCCCAGCCCACAGCAGCGCCGTTCACCGCCGCAATGATCGGCCGGTCACAATCATGGATTGCCGCAGCGGCCGGCGTTAAGCGTGGACGCACCGCAACCAACCGTGCCTGACTTTGCTCCCGGGCGGGACCCGTCATCATCTGCTTGACATCTTCTCCTGAACAGAACGCCGGATCCGAACCTGTCAGAAGCACCGCCCGCACTTGCTCATCGTTTTGGATAGATCTGAAAACAGACTCAAGCTCGGAATAAGCCTTCGCATTCAAAGCATTTCGAACTTCAGGACGATCCAGCGTCACAATCGCAACATGATCCCGAAAGTCATATTTGAGATGCGTGAATTGAGCCGGTGTCATTTTCTGCCTTCATGCTTAACTCAGCAACATTAGCGCGATTCTGCGCCTTTGCATGTTTTTGTTAGCTTTGGCATTGTGCGCCTCCCACCATGACCCAATCCGACATCAAACCTCAGCAGTTCTTACGAAGTCTCTGGTATTTCGCCTTGCACGCGAGCGCCTTGAGGCCGGGAACGTTGCTGCGCAAAATCATACTAGGCGAGCCTGTCCTCTTTGGCCGCACGGAAATGGGCGAGCCCTTTGCATTGCGCGACCTGTGCCCGCACCGCGGCGTGCCCTTATCCGCCGGAAAAATCCGGCAAGGCACAGTGGAGTGCCCCTACCACGGCTGGCGTTTCAAGCCGTCCGGTAAATGCACGCTTATCCCGTCGCTGGTAGGTCAGGAAGGCGTCGAGCCTTCAAAAATTCACGTGCGCAGCTATAAGATCGCGGAGCGCAATGGTTTGATTTGGGTCTATATGCCCGATGAAACCCAACCAGCAATCCAGGCAATCGCCCCGCCTGATCTGCCCCTGTGGTCCGAAGCAAAGCCCACATTGATCGAAGCGCAGCTCTTTCCATGCTCAATAGATCACGCCGTTGTCGGATTGATGGACCCCGCTCACGGCCCCTTCGTCCACAAAGCGTGGTGGTGGCGTTCACAAAAATCAATTCACGCCAAAGCAAAAAAATATGCCCCATCCCATCTCGGATTCACGATGGTAACGCATAAGCCTTCAAGCAATTCCACCCTTTACAAAATCCTCGGTGGCGATATTTCGACTGAAATTTCATTTCAGCTGCCGGGTATTCGCGTCGAGCACATCAAGGCGGGCCGCAACCTTGTGTTGGGACTGACGACGTGCACGCCGCTCACCGAAGACGAAACTGAAGTCACACAGACTTTTTTCTGGAACATTGGCTGGATCGCCCCCTTCAAACCCATTGCACAGCACATTGCGCGCGTTTTTTTGGGTCAAGACCGCCACATGGTGACACTGCAAAAGGAAGGATTGAAATTCAACCCGCGTCTCATGCTCATCCAGGACGCGGATACTCCAGCCATCTGGTACCATCGACTCAAGAAAGAATGGGTCGAGGCCGAGGCCGCGCAGCGCGCGTTTGTTAATCCTGTTCAAGAGACGACCTTGCGCTGGCGTAGTTAAGCGCTACGGCACCCGCCTTGCGAGTTGAACCTCATGCACTCTCGCAGATGTTTCACTTCGACACAAAGCGGGCGCAACAGGGGCCGTTGACATGCATCAGCCAAATCAGGGTGAGCTGAATTTTGCCAAACGGCTGTTCGCAACCGAACTCAAACCACGCCGCCGCAACATGACATTTCATTGGCCGCATACGTTCGATCTAGCGGTGATGACGTCGTTCCTGTTCTTCCTGCTGATGTAAAAAGGGGCGTGTCACCGCAACGGTGACACGCCCCGCATAAACCACGAATATTTTAGTTCGTTCCGGCAATACCGCCTGACGAGCCAAAGTCCCGCTTTGCACCAACTATGGTAATTGTAAAGCCTGCAATGACATCAACAATTGTCATAAGCGTGAGCATGAAGAACACTGAGGTTGAGAAGCCCTGAATCGTTATGAACTGAATGATACAAACGACCGCCAACAGCATCGACAATCCGTGATTGATGATTGACGACGAACCGGTCTGCGTCGACTTCACAATCTCGACAAAAAGCAAAAGCAGGCTGAACCCGGTGAAGCAGTCCGCAAATGAAACGCCCCAATTGTCACCGGAGAACATACCGATGGTGAAGATCGGCTCGCTCATCCAGGCGCCCACGTTACCGCCTGCGAGGCCCGTCAAAACCACAAAATTGTAGATTATGAGTGGAAACACCAAGAGTGGAATGATGTTCAATGCCAAATACGATCTGCCCATAGAACCCTCGTTACCTTTGTTAAAAGCCCTGACCAATTGCCGGTGACCATACCAGCCAAGTGCTGCGCGGCCAAGTTGAAGGAACGATCCGGGCTAATTTGAGGCAGGGGGCTCTTTTCCGCCCATTCGGGAATGTTCAGTCAAAATGAGATACAGGTTGCGCGCGTACACAATGAGCCCTAGCGCCTGACCCGAAATTATCACGGGATCTCGCCTATAGATTGCATAGGCCAGCACAATTAACCCACCGCCGATGCTAAAATACCAAAAGGCAACGGGGACAACGCTCCGCCCGGCCTGTTCGCTGGCCCACCACTGGACCAGGAATCGGGACATAAAAAGGGCTTGCCCCGTAAAACCAATCAAAATCCAGACATGTTCCCACGTCAGCCAATCGAACATCGTGCGATCACAGCTCCTCAACGCCTTCAGGCTTCCGCGACCGCCGCTTAAGCCAACGAACGCCCATCAAATCGGAAATTGACACCAAAGCCCGGTCCAAAGTGCCATACTTCGAAATCCCGTGCGAGCGTGGCCGGTGATGCACATCAACATGCGTGATCCTGTAACCCTCGCGCAACATCAAGGCCGGCATGAAACGGTGAATGTGGTCGAAATAGGGTAAGGCCAGAAACGCGTCGCGAGAGAATAGCTTCAATCCGCATCCCGTATCCCGCGTGCCGTCCTTTAACAACCATTGCCGCACGCCGTTGCCGAACCGCGATGACAGCCGTTTCACCCAATTGTCTTCTCGTTTTCGTCGTTGTCCAGCAACAAGACCAAGCGTGGGTGAACCCGGGCTAACCCGTGACCACATGGCAAGCAAGCTTGGAATATCCGCCGGATCGTTTTGGCCGTCACCGTCCAGTGTCGCAACGAGCAATCCGCGTGCGGCGACGACACCCGTTCGCACGGCTCGGCTTTGACCTGAATTCATTTTGTGGCGCAATACTCTAAGCTCAGGTGATTGGGCTTTTGCAGCCACCAGGGCGGCAACAGTGCCATCCCGGCTGCCGTCATCGACGAACAGGACTTCAAAAGACACTTTTCCACGCAATGCCGCACAAATTTCATTGAGCAGCGGCACTGCATTCTCAACCTCGTCTTTCACGGGCACTACAACTGAAAGTTCAAGCGTGTTTGCCATCATGCCCCCCGGCGATGCCAAGAGCTCGAAGCAGGTTCTGCTGCGTCATTTTCCTGCACAAATGGCAAGGTGGTAGTCTCCAATGAAATGATCGCGCGCCTTATACAAGTGCGGCCACCTTCCCGCCAGAGGTTAATACGCGAGTGGGGACTAGCGGCGGGGACGCCGGACCCACTATCACGCATATGAGCATGTCCTTTCGTTGCTACGATCACCGTGTCACATTTGCAGCAGCGTGTGCGGTAGAAATCCGCTAAGAATTGCGCACCTGGCCCATTCCATGGTTAACCCTTCTATGCAAACTCGCCGCTCCGCCGCTTCATACGATTCCTCCAGCCTTTGGTCCCTGATGCTCGCCCACCCGCGGGCAGCCTTGGTCGCATTATGTCTGTTGATGTACCTGCCCGGGATCGCTTCTCTGCCCCCGCTGGACCGCGATGAATCGCGCTTTACCCAGGCATCGAAACAGATGATCGAGTCCGGTGATTTCATAGAGATTCGTTTTCAGAATGATCCGCGCAACAAAAAGCCGGTTGGCATCCATTGGATGCAATCCATCACCGCGGGCTGGCTATCAGGTGAACCCTACAATTTAATTTGGGCCTATCGCATACCGTCATTGATCGCGGGCATTCTGGCAACCCTGTTCGTCTTTGGCATTGGCCGAAAGCTGTTTGACGAGGAAGTGGGGCTGATCAGCGCCGGGTTAATGGCATCCTCGCTATTGCTCATAGGCGAAGCTCACATTGCCAAAACGGATGCAGTGCTCTTGGCATGCGTGACAGGGGCGCAGCTCCTTGTTGCCCATTTCTTCAT
>VFKO01000027.1 GCA_009885515.1 Rhodobiaceae bacterium
CCTTCAACACGCCCTGACACGCGCGCACGAACGGCCGCACGAAGCCTTCGACCGCGCGCCCGCCGGAGTTGATATCCTGGTTATTCGCCAGTTGATCGCGCGAAAAAACGCTGAGATCTTCCTGGTTCCAGCCGTCGCCGCATGACACATCATTGCGGTTCGACGCCGTGTAGTTCCATAGCGTGCAGTTCAGCAAATGCCGATCCATCGCATTGTACATGAGATCGAGCGCAGTCATGTGTTTCTCCCACGGCGCCGCCGAACGGTCGCCTTTCGCCCACGCTTGATAGGCCGCAGCACCGTCTAGATCGAACGGAATCCCGAACTCGCCGATCAGCGTCGGCGCCCCGCCCGGAATCGTCTTTGAAGCTTCCTTGATCCGCCCAAGCTGGTTCGCATAGTGCCCCTCAATCTCAGCCGCCCCGCTCAACGTCTTCATCGTGAACGGATTGAGCGAGTTCGGAAACATGAAATTCTTCGTCACCAGCGTGACGATATCGTACCAGTGACTGGCATTGACCGTGCGCTCTGGCGTTCCATGCGGAAAGCCTTCGACAGTCATGCCGCGAAACGGATCAAGCTCGGCAAAGATCAGCCAGTCATCGTTGATCGCCCGGATCTCCCGCGCCACGCGCTGGAAAAACGGCGCCATGGCATCCGCCTCAAGGTCAATCGCCCGGTCTTCGACAACCTGGAAGAAATCCTCGCGCAACACCTCGTGCCCGTTGCCGGTCACGCGATAGGCACCCGCCTTCTCGAACGGGCACGACGCGCCCTTGCGCCAGATATGTACCCGCCCGCGGTTCACCTCTGACTCGCCGGTGACACCGACACGCATCTTCGCCGGATCGAACGCAAGTACCGGGATCATGCGTGGCTCGCCCTGTGCCACCAGCAACCCGTCAAGCGCCGACCACGCCGGACCGGGGCGCACCGGATCGGGATGCGTCGCGCTGCGCTCCGTGTGCCGGTACGATAGCGACTGCCCGACCCATCCCGTCCCCGGTTCGTTCAGCGTGTCAAACCCCAGCACGTGGCTCATGCCCTTCACACGTTTGGCAATCTCGCACATCGCGCCCAAATAGTGCCCTTGCAGGTAGTCCTGCGCCGTTCGCCCGCCGATCCTGAAATTGGGCACGAACAGGTCTCCGGCAAAGAAAAGCGTCCACATGATGGCGTTCGCCGGCATGCGGTAGTTGTGGGCCCAGGTCATCATCGGATAACGGTCTTCCTGCCGGCCGCCCCGTGCATAGTCATATTTGTGCTGCATCACGTGCGCCGCACCCGCGTCGTGGAATTTCGTGAAATCAAGTCCCACCGCCTCGAACGTCCAGCCGGGCGCTCCGTCACCACCCGACATGCGGCTCCACACGTCCTGGTGAAAGTCGATGAAGACATAGAGCCCGTACTCGCCTGCCCGCCGCGCGATCTCGGCGAAGTAGTCGAGATAGGCGGTGTCATACTTGCCCGGACCGGCATGCTCGACCGCTTCCCAAGTCGTGAGCAACCTCAGGCAATTCATCCCCCACGATTTCAAGCGGGTGAAATGCTCATCAGCCTCGGCGAGCGGAAAAGGCCGCCCGACGAAATTCACGGTGCGATGATCCGAGAAATCGCTTGGAAAGTTCGTACCGCCGTTCGGGAAAGGTACCTTGCAATCGCCGCCCAGATTGACCCCGCGCAACATCACCGAGCGCCCGGCCCCATCCACGAACCGGTCGCCCTTAATCGTCAGTCGATCCATCGATTCAACATGCTCCCAATGGTAAGAATTGCCCGGCGATTCCAAAGATGCTGCAACTCTTCTCGCCGTTTTCGCCAGGAAACTCGATCGTGTAAATCGAAAACGCAAGATAGTTCTGCCGCTCGATCGGCATATTTGCGATCACCAGACCAGCGATCGCACCTCCAAGCTGGCTGCTGCCGTCATCGGGATTCTGTCCACGCTTCACAGCCTCTTCTTCTATTTTCTTTGCGACATAGCTTTGCGCCCAGGCATTGAAGTCCGGCCGCGCCGGGTTCGTCGCGGTCAACAACCCCGCCACAACAACAAGTCCCAACAACCAGCGATTCATATCAACCTCCCCATTTGCACAACCAGATCCGGCCTCAGCCACATCCATCTCAGGCAAACATCATCGACTTGTGCATCAATCGTATTACCACAACCACTGATTGTGCAACCGAGACCAATACCAAAGATTGCCGCCTAAAGAAGTAGATATCAAAAGTTGCATAGCGCTCGGTTCGTTCAGTAATAATGGACAAAGGTCTCTTGGGGAAGGGACTGAGTGTGACTTGGGTTTGGGGGAACCACATGCTTACATATCGCACGCGCCGCGATTGTCGCGCAGCGCTGCTTGCAGGTTGTATAGCGATTGGTTTGAGCACCATTGCCATTGACAACGCACAGGCCGTAGTTCCGCGCGATGAGCAGGCGGCGACAGTCAATGTTACAATCCCATCCATCCCAAGCACACCTTCCGGCACGCCCACAACTCTCGCCGTCGCCGCCGGCGCCATCGCCGATGCCAACAACACCATGCCTTATGTTGGCTACAGTGTAACCGATCTGACAACCTATGGGCTGCCCGGTTTTATCGGGCAATGTTCAGGCGCACTCATCAACCCGCGGTTCTTCCTCACAGCCGCACACTGCTACAACGACGGTGGCACACGTGCCGACACGCAATACGGCGTAGGCGGGCTGCATCGTCACGCCGTCAGTTTCAGAGTCCTTCCATTGGCAAATAACGCCCTCGTTAATTGGCTGTTCGGTACGCCAATGCTCAATGGAGTGTCCAACAATGGTTACGTTGATGCCGTCAGCGTGAGATACGCGCCTGGCAATATCGATTTTCTGCAAGGCGACATCGCCGTCGTGACTTTGGCCAATCCCGTGACAGGAGTTGGATCGACACCGCTTCTTATGTCTGAACTCGACATGGCCCGGGATTCCATCATTGCAGGCTTCGGCCGGACCGGCACCGGTACACTGGGCGACACCACATCTTCCCGCGTTCGCCGCATTGCCCAAAACAACGTTGGCGCTATGGGCTCCTTTGACGACATCTGCGTCCAGACCTTTGGGCTTCCACCAGGATGCTTCGGCCCCTTGCCGCAAGATCTTTACTGGAATGATTTCGATAGCGTCACCACCGCACCAGGCGTGCGCACCAACGCATTTGATTTCGATTTCGTTCCAGGCGCCACCCGCCCAAGCGAGGGCACCGCCGCACCAGGCGACTCGGGTGGCTCGTTATTCGTCAGTATCAATGGCACCCAGGTTTCTCTCGGACCATTATCTGGCGGACTGAGATTCTTTGGCGGACAACCTTTCAGTTCTTACGGAACAGCGAGTTTCCACCAGCCGGCGTTTCTGTATGCAAACTGGATCGCTGCAATGAACCCTGAACGCTACTACGTGGCCAAAGCGGGAAGCTTTAGCTGGACCAGTGGTGCTGCCTGGGATGAATTTCTCGACCCCAATTTCGTCATCTTGTCCGGCGGTATTCTCGTAAACGGTCTTCCTGCAGTTGAAGTGGGCGCCGGAGGCGGAACGCCAAACGTCGGCATTTTCAACGACGGGTCCATCGCCCCCGCTGATGAAATCAGCGCGCTCCTGATCGAGCCGATGATTGACATGCTGAATATTGCGGACGTTGGAATAATTTCATCGCGATCCCCTGTAAACGCCGTGTCTGGCGGTACAGAAATAACCTCCTCGCCAGCAAACGAACTGCCGTCTCCTGGTGAAAATGGAGGTTCAGTCGAAGCGAATGCCGCCAATCCACCCAATACGCCAACATCCCCACGGGCGGTTGGAACATTCGCGCTCACACCAGTCGTGACCTATCCCAACAACATCGGCGGCACCAATACAATCAATGGCCGCTACTTTGACGTCACGCTCCGCAACGCAGGTACTGTCACTCTATCCGGCCTCTCGCCAACGATTGACCGGCTGACCATCAACGGCGCCGCTGCCGGATTGACAATCGACAGCGGCAACACGCTGACGTCGTTGATTTCACCGGAGCTCTGGGCCGGAACTCTGACGGTCAACGGCAACCTGACATCTGCATTGAACATCTGGCAACTTGGCGGCAGAACCCAGGGCACTGGCACGCTGACAGCAGGCCTTGGCGGAGGATTTTTGGCGCTGGGCGGCACAGTGGCCCCCGGCAATTCCATCGGAACAATGAATGTTGTGGGACCCTACATCCAGGGTCCGGCCGGCATCCTCGAGATTGAACTCTCAAATGCAGCGAGCGACGTGCTGGCAATAACCGGCAACGCCAGCCTGGATGGCACAGTCCAATTCCTGCCTTTTGGAACACCGCCCACACCTGGCCAAAGCTACAACTTCTTGACGACGACGGGGACACGGATCGGCCAATTCAGCACCGTCCAGGACTTGCTGCCAGGATCATTGTTTCCCATCGTTACTTACGGCACGAACTTCGCTCGCGTCACGCTGGCTGACTTCTGCTTCTTTGCTTCTGGCCCCGTTGAGACCCCGGTCTGCCAGGCCATAGGTGCCCCAGGAGTGCAGTCTGATCCAGATATGGTGCCCGCGATTTCAAACCTCCAGAGATTGGACCCATCACAGATACCGGCAGCACTGGAAGCAATGAACCCGACCATGGCCAACGCGCAATCGGTGGTCGGCTTGTCGGTGGGCGACCTGCTGCGCAATCAGTTCGGACGCCGGTCACATGACCTGTTGGGCTCGCCAGACGGCCCGTCATTGACCCAACATGACCTGGCGCGCTCGCAATTGGCATCGTCGACCCCATCTGCCGAAGCATTGGCATCCGCTGCAACGGCCGCCATTGCGATGTCGGCAACGGCACCGGCCGATATTCACCTGGCCAACGGTTATGGTGTCTTTTTCGCAGGCGACGTTGCCGCAACCGAAACCGAACAGGCAGGCATGATCGGTACCGACATTGCGGATATAGCTGCATTGACGGCAGGCCTGGACCACAGCGATGGCAAGGGCTTGGTCGCGGGCGTCGCGATGAGCTATCTGCAGTCCAATGTTGCCCAGGACTACGGCTTTGGCGGTGACACCTCCAGCAACGGCGTCGCGTTGTCAGGCTACGCCAGCCTTGATCGCAATCTGTTTCACCTCGACGTCTATGCCTCAGGCGCATGGCACGACTTTGAAACCGAGCGCACATTGCTAGTCGCGCCATTGACGTTCGATACAGCGCTGGGCGAAACCAACGCCAATCAGGTGCAGCTTGGCGCCACGATCGGACATGGCCTCATCAAAAACACTTGGCTGAAAGCCGGCGCCGTCGGCGGCATGTACTACATCAGCATGGACATCGATGCGTATACTGAAACTGGAGCAGGCGCCTTAGGTGCGGCGTTGTCGGCCCGCTCTCTCGACTCGTTGCGCAGCCAGCTTGGCGGTGAGGTAGCCCTCCATATGAATGCAAACAATGACTCGCTCGTGCCAATCCTGAGAGTTGTCTGGAACCACGAATTCATGGACGATCCGTTGGCGGCTACTGCAGCATTCTCCGGCGCACCGGCGGTGACGTTTACCTCGCCCGGCCCAGACCTTGGTACGGATTGGGCAACAGTTGGCATAGGTGTATCCGGCCGTGTCGGCACAGGCGTCAGCTTCTATTTCCGCTATCAACACGATCTGGGCCGTGATGGCCAGAAAAACCACGAAGTGTCCGCCGCCGCCCGCATGGCGTTCTGAACAAAGACCGCCGGGCGAACGGGAAACCCTGGGAGCGCCGGCATCCTGCCGGCACTTGACGCAAGTGATGACAGCAGGGCCGGCGGGATGCCGGCGCTCCTGGAAAAAAGCAGGAGTTGCGTCGAACTTTGCCGAATTCGTGCTTGTAATCGGAAGAATATGTTCTATATTCGTTCCATTCGATCAGGCGCGCCCGTTGCGTGTCTGTCCGCTGCGACTTGAGATTTGAATATGAAGTTGGAAATTGTTCTGGCGGTGGCGCTGGAACAAGAGTGCAGGCGCTTGCGCCGTGCCCTGCGCCGCCGGTTCCGGTCACATCAGCAGAAGCCGTTTCATGACACTGCATGCATACATGTTGATCAACCGGAAAATAGCTTGGGGCAAAATGCCCGGCATTTCCGCCGCGAAACGAGGTTAAAAAGAGCTTATATGCACGTATGCATGCGTTGGTATATACACAGACCATCAGCCTGCGGCGGGATGCTTTCAAGCCGTTCGCATGGTAAACAGGAATTCTTAGACTACCGAAAGTTCCCGTTGAGGTCCAAAGGCCAAGACTTTTGCCGCTGCGGAGTTCCGTGAATTTGACACAACTCGAAGCAATGGCGCTGACCTTTGTGATCGAAGCTGCCGTCGCTTCTGCGTTGGCCCGCACGCTGCAACTGTCAGCCCTAAACTGTGCGGGAGCAGCCATTGCAGGCACGACCCTGACCCACCCAATCTTGTGGGCCGTGTTCGCCTCAGCGCAAAGCGTGACCGGCGCCCTCACCACACCCATTCTCGAAGCGGTCGTGATCCTCGCCGAAGCGCCGGCCTATCGCCTGATCGCAACCCCGCGCTGGGACGACGCCCTGCTGTTGTCGCTGCTCGTCAATGCCGCATCATGGGGCGCGGGTGAACTCATCTACGCGCTGACCTGAACCCCTGGCCAAGTGCCAATAACAGCACCGGAAGCTCAATCCAGGCGTGAATCGCCGCAGCCACCGCATAGGCCGCACGCGCATCGCTATAGCTCACGGCATAAATTCCAAAGGCAACCAACGCTATCGCCGTCACACCCGCGGCAAACAAGCCCCAACCAGGCCAGCGCACCAAAGTTCGTGCGGCGACGCCACCATTCTTGTCTTTGAGCAATCGCGGCAACAAAACAATCACGGCCACATAGTGCATCGACTGCGCAACAACTGCCGCCGAAAAGAGATGGAGATCATAAGACCTCGGCGGCAAAAACGACAGCAAGGGCCGGTCACCGGCACCAAACATCGACAGATTTTGCAACTCCGGTAGCGCGAGCATGATTGCCGCAAGATCATGAAAAATTCCGGTTGCAACCAGAGCCGGCAGTACAAAAAACGGCAAAGACAGCAGCATCATCCAGCGCCGGCGCTCCGAGCCTTGGGTCACCTCAGCAACAAATCCAAGCGGCGTCAAATTATGCAGCCAGGCCCACACAACAAAAGTTTCAATCGGCTTGAAACTGGCACCCAGCGCAAACGCAACTCCAATCAGCGCCCCTAGCCAGCGGCGCTCCCGCATCCAAAAGGCCGCCACCAATGCAAGGGTGGCACCCAGTCCAAGCTCTATCGGCACAAGAATATCGGACGAAAGCCAATGCGTGCCATTCGCGATCCGGCCCAGTGCAATCGTCCCAACCAATGTGCCCAGGACGCCAAGCAACACCGGCGGCGCCCGCCCGCTAAATCGTTCATCGCAATAGCGCAGTTCGTAGAGCACATGCGGCAGGCCAAAAGCGCTGATCATCAAAACAAAGAACGCAATCGGCGCTATGGCAACCCCAACCACAGAAATAATCGCCACTGCAATCCAGATGAACGCAAGCGCAGCCCCGCCCCGGTCAGTGTTGATCCCCGCTATGTTCATGGCGAGAAGTTTTGGCCACCTTTTGTCACCCCGTCAACGTGAAACGCGTATTCAAGCGTGCAGTCCATCAACGATACACGAGAAAGTTGAAATGTAATGCGGGAGGCGGCTTGGCTTAAAACTTCGTCACCATCACTAATGTTTTACGGAAAAAACAAAGCGTATCATACTGATTCAAAATGAAAAACAAAGATAGAAATCTTCACGGGGACGCCATGACAGCAGTAGTGGTCAACCAACGCAGTGTGACTCTTCTGTGTACAAAATTGCCCGCACGCAACGAGTCGTAGAAAATTTACGCACCGGGACTATTCCAATCCGGTTCGGCTGTTAGAGTTAGACACATGCAGTGATTCTGTTTCGCGCCTAGATGGCGGGATGCCCCCCTACCCAAGCGTCCCCGTCAAACCCATCGCCTAGGCGTTGAATGCGGCAGGTGTTCGCCCCCAACGGCACCTGCCGCTCTTTATTTGGGCTCCACCCAACTCAGAAAACCAAGATGCCCTTCACTTCATCGCGCACACGATAGCGCTCGTTCCACGCCGCAATGTGATCGAGCGCATCGGGCAGCTGCAGCTTTCCAAACCGCGCAAATTGCAACGCGGCTGCGAGCGAGCAATCGGCAATCGTTGGCCTCGCACCGGCAACGAATGCCCGCCCGTCACCAAGCGTCTGGTTCAGCACTGCCAAAGGCCGCTTCATCGCCTCACTGAACCAGGACACCACTCCGCGGTTCGGTGGATAGCCAGCCGGCGAGTTCGAGGCGTGCACGATCATCGCGACCGCATAGAGAATATCGGAGTCAATGCTGCGCTCCAGCGCTCTCACCCGCGCCCGCTCTTGCGCCCCTGTGCCAATCAGAGTCGGCTCGGGCCAGCGCTCCTCGAAATACTCGATGATCGCCAGCGACTCCGGCAGCACCTTACCGTCGTCGAACTCCAGAAAGGGAACACGCTGCAAAGCGTTCAGCGACGCGATGGCAGGCGTGCGCTGCTCGCCTTTCATCAGGTTGACCGCCACCCGCTCCAGCGGAATGACGCAACCCAAGGCCGCCTTTTCCGCAAGATAAAGCTCAAGCTTTGTCGGGTTTGGCGCCACACGCTGGGTAAAGAGTTTCAAAGCGATCTCCTGTCAAACACTGCGGATTCCGGCAACACATACCGCCACCAAGCCTTGCTCCGCAACTGACCCCGTGTTTGAACGGGGCCTGTCGGCCACCCAAGGAACCAACGCATGTCGCTCGAAGGCATTTATTTCATCAGCCAGATCGTTTCGGCGTGGGCCATTGTGGCCTCACTGATCCTTGTCGCGCTCCTGATGCGCCAAGCCTACCGCACCCAGCGCGGCATGTTTTCGAATCCCGGCATGCGCGCGGTTTGGCTTACAGTGTCCCCCGGATACAGCGATGCCCACGTCAAGATGGTCAACGAACTTTTGATCGATGGACACCCCTGAGGGTACCCACGGATCCGCTGAGCGCATGGCGAGCCTTTGCCACTCAGCTATCGGGCCAAGTGGCGCAATCACCTGAGCAGCGCTGACTGCGCACTATGCGTTGCGGGTACCGTTGCTCCGAAACTTCACATTACGACGAGAACGGCGCCAACCAATGCAAGGCCCGCGCCCAGCCACTTCGTCCACGCTGGGTCCAGATCGAAAATCCACTTGTCCGCGAAAACGCCAAGCACGATCTGGGCACCAACGAGCAAGACGAAGGTCATCGACGGCCCGACTTTCTGCAGCGACCACGGAGCGCCAAGCACCAGCAGAAAGCCGCAGAGCCCAGGCACCAACAACGTCGCGTTTGCTTCAAACCCCGCTGGTCCAGGCTTGAGAAAATCAGGAAACAAGTCAGGCATGAGTCTTGTGCCCAACCAGAGCATTGCCGCCGCCGCGAAGAACACACCGGCATTGATGAGCACCGCCGTCGCCAGTCCAAGACTCTCGCTGAACTGCC
>VFKO01000619.1 GCA_009885515.1 Rhodobiaceae bacterium
CGTCTCGTTGTTTTGAGGAGAACGTCGTCACCGATCCGCGAGAGGCGGATGTGGGTGCTATTCTGGGTTGGGGCTTTGCACCTTACACGGGTGGTCCGCTTTCGCTGATTGACACCGTTGGGACCAAGAGATTTGTCGAGGAATGTGATCGTTTAGCGCAAAAATATGGCAAGCGGTTTTTGCCCGGCAAGTTGCTTCGCGACATGGCGGAAACAGGAGACACGTTCTACAACCGCTTCAAACCTGGGAGCCGAAAGGCGGCCTGAGTTTAGTTTTATAACTGAATGTGACCGTTACCCTTTTCCCAGACTCTGTGGCGTGTTAGGTGCCGCAGCGCAAACAGGATGTCATTCAAATGCGCGCTTTCGTAATCGCCTGCCTTCTCGTTGTTGGGTCCGTGTCTCCGTCGATGGCGGCTGATCGAGAGTTAAGTGACTTTTTCGGTGCTTATCTGGGCCACGGAACAGAAGATTCGTTGAGCCAACCCTTGTCCGACCGGGAGAAGCAGACCCGCTTCAGCCAGGTCATTATCAGGCCGTCATCAACCGAGAATGGATTCACAATCGAATGGTCCACTCTGAAATTGAAGGGTGACGACATTCCACGTGAAGCTGACACAAAGACTTACTTGCAGACTTTTCGGGGCACGGACAAAGACAACGTCTTCCGCGATGTAACATCCGGCGATCCGAATTTGTTGCAAGATACATCCTGGGCGGTCGTCAGCGGCGATACGCTGAGTGTGGTTCAGGTGTCTGTTGCACCTGACGGTAGTTACTTTGTGACACATTATGACCGAACACTTACGGCCACCGGCATGGATGTGCGCTTTACGCGCTTTGAAAACAGCCGGGTTGTGCGGGCCGTGAAACTGAGCCTTTTCAAAGGGCCTGCAAAAGTTAACTAGCTTGGCCAGTGTACAAGACCGGACTTCTCGTGGTTTGATGCGCCCTGATCCTCGCGGTTGGGGCGTTTTATTTGGGATGGGATATCATGATGCGCATTGCTTTAACTCTTTGTTTCGCTGCCGCATTGAGCGCAAGCGCTGCCAACGCGGCTGAGAGAAAGATCGACGAATTTTATGGTCGCTGGATTGGAACCGGGCAAGCCACGCAGGGTGTCGTTAATCCCGTCGCGACACAGTCACGGGACTCGGAAGTCATTGTCGAAAAGACGGCTGATGGCTTCAAAATTTCTTGGACGACAATGTCGTCAGATGTCGGAAACGGTGCGCAATCGAAAGTGAAGTCGTCGTCGATGGTCTTCAAAAAGGGCAAGGCGGCAAACCTTTATGTTGAACTGAAATCCGGCAATGCGTTGGATGGAAAGAAGACGACCTGGGCCCGTTTGGCTGGTGACACACTCTCTATAAGTCAACTCGTGGTGGCTGATGATGGTCAGTGGGATATGACTGTTTATGACCGCTCCTTGAAGGACGCTGATCATATGACGCTGTCGTTCACCCGCATTTCGAACGGCACGATTGCGAGACAAGCCAAATTGTCGATGACGCGTTCTAAAGAATGAATGGCAACTAAATGTTTGAATGAGGTTCAATGTTACTGCCCACTTCCGGCGGTTCAGAAAAAATTACTTTTCGCTTGATGTCATGATCGTGCATTGTGCTGGTGGGTTATAATGCTGCCAGCTTGAGGTATTGATCCGGATGACTGTTGGCGCGGCAGAGCTTGCACTGGAAGAATGGCCTTCTCGCCGTTCCATAAAAATGTGGGATGGCAACGTCTCGGTGCTTGCCTGGGAAGCGGCGCATGCGCGGGCGCCGGGGCTGCACTTCGCACATGCCAATGGGTTCAATGCGCTGACGTATCGATCGCTTTTTGATGAGTTGGCATTGGACATGCGAATCTATGCCAGCGACCTGCGGGGGCATGGGCAAACAACGCTTGCGGCAAATCCCAAGGGGATGCGGTCCTGGAATATCTATCGCGATGATATTCTGCGGACCCTGGAGGAACTGGATGGGCGACCCAAGATTTTGGCCGGACATTCGTTGGGCGCCACTGCCAGTCTGATGGCGGCATTTGCCAAGCCCAACTGGGTGACTGGGCTTATCCTGGTTGAGCCAGTTATTTTGCCGCGAAAGTATCTGCGTTGGATGTCGATGATGAGGGCCTTGCCGTTTATCGATCATCTGTTCCCAATGGTCGCACAAGCGAAGCAACGACGTGGGGTCTGGTCGTCGCGCGATGTGATGTTTGACGCGTATCGCGGCAGAGGCGCGTTTCGCACCTGGCCAGAAGATGTCGTGCGGGACTATATTACTGGCGGGTCTGTCGATTATATCGACTACCGCCAGGTGCGATTGGCGTGCACTCCGGGATGGGAGGCTGCGAATTATCGAGCTGGGCCGCCAGATGTGTGGAGAGATCTAGGAAATTTAAAGATTCCAATCACGTTGATTGTTGGCGAAAAGCGATCAACGTGTCCGCAGGCTGTGATCGATTTACTATTGCAGAAACAGCCCGGGATGCGCGTGGTCCGGTTGCCGGACGCCAGTCACTTTCTTCCGATGGAGTTTCCGGAGGCCGTGCGCCAGGAGATTCGTTCAATGGCAAAATTGCCGGGCTGACAGACAACGTAGACAGGAAAGTTTCATTTGGCGAACGGGCCACTTCAAGGCGTGAAGGTTGTTGAGTTTGCGGGGCTCGGGCCAGGGCCGTTTTGCGGGATGCTGCTGTCGGATCTTGGCGCGGACGTTGTGCGCATTGATCGCACGGACGCAAAACCTGCCAAGCCCTTTCACGTCACGCAGCGAGGGCGCCGTTCACTCGCGCTGGATTTGAAGCGTGATGACGCGGTCAAGCTCTGTCTCGACTTGTTTGAGCGGGCGGAAATTGTCTTTGAAGGATTTCGACCCGGTGTCATGGAGCGGCTTGGGTTGGGGCCTGAGATTGCGTTGAAGCGGAATCGAAAACTGGTCTACGGCCGCATGACGGGGTGGGGGCAGGCGGGCCCGCTGGCCCAAGCTGCGGGACATGACATCAATTATATTGCGATTTCGGGTGCTCTTCACGCCATTGGCACGCGCGAGCGGCCGGTTCCGCCACTAAATCTGGTTGGCGATTTTGGCGGCGGGTCCCTGTATCTCGCGCTGGGATTGCTGGCCGCTCTGACGCATGCGCGTGCGACGGGCCGCGGACAAGTCGTGGATGCCGCGATGTGCGACGGCGCTGCATCCTTGATGTCTTATTTCTATGGATTTCGCGCTGAAGGGACGCACACAGCAGAGCGGGCGGCGAACCGACTGGATGGTGGAGCGCATTTCTATGATGTCTACAAATGTGCTGACGGAAATTGGATAGCGCTTGGTTCTATTGAGCCGCAATTCTATGCGTTGCTGCGTGAGAAAGCGGGACTGAGCGATCCTGTGTTTGATCAGCAGATGGATCGCGCGCGCTGGCCGGAGTTGAAAGAGCGGCTCGCTCAGGTATTTCTCGCCAAAACGAGGGCTGAATGGTGCGCCCTCATGGAAGGCACAGATGTGTGTTTCGCGCCGGTGCTTGAGATCGATGAGGCGCCTGGGCATGAACACAATGCCCAGCGGCAAGTTTTTGTTGAGGTTGCGGGCGTCGTTCAACCAGCGCCTGCGCCCAGGTTCAGTTTGACGCCGGGTGAAATTCAGTCGCCGCCGCCACAGATTGGCGAGCACAATGTCTCGTGCTTGACCGATTGGGGAGTATCTTCAACCGAGATCGAGGTTCTCAAGACGAAGGGTGTGATCTAGATGAAGCGTCGAGCTGCTATTGTTGCGCCTGTGCGAACGCCGGTCGGAAAATATCTGGGTGCGTTGAAAGATGTATCTGCCGACGCGATTGCGGCGTTAGTGGTGCGGGAGACTGTGCGGCGGAGTGGGATTGATCCGGCCAGAGTTGAAGAGGTCGTGTTTGCCCAAAGTTACGCCAATGGTGAAGCGCCTTGCATTGGACGATGGGCGGCCTTGGCGGCGGATTTGCCGATTGAAGTTCCCGGAATGCAGCTTGATCGCCGGTGCGGAGGCGGGCTGCAGGCGATTGCAACGGCTGCGATGATGGTGGAGACGGGGGCTGCTGACGTTGTGATTGCGGGCGGCGTTGAGAGCATGAGCAATATTGAATACTACACGACTTCGATGCGAAGCGGCGCTCGGGCGGGGAACGTGCAGCTTTATGATCGCCTGGAGCGCGGGCGTGAGCGATCGCAACCGGTGGGGCGGTTTGGGGTCATTTCAGGGATGATCGAGACGGCCGAGAATGTAGCGCGAGAGTGTCAAGTGACGCGCGAGGCTTCCGATGCGTTCGCGGTAGAGAGCCACAAACGGGCAGTGCGCGCGTGGGCGGAGAACAGATTTTCAGACGAAGTCTTGCCGGTTCCGGTTCCGCAACGAAAAGGTGATCCCATCGTTGTCTCACGCGATGAAGGGGTGAGAGGTGACGCCTCGCTTGAGTCACTGGCAGGATTGAAGCCGATCATCAAAGGCGGTGTCGTGACGGCTGCGAATGCCAGTCAGCAGAATGATGCGGCGGCGGCTTGCCTTGTTGTTGCTGAGGACAGGCTGGCGTCACTGGGTTTGACGCCGATGGGATATTTCGTGGGTTGGGCGGCGGCTGGATGCCATCCGGCGACGATGGGTTTGGGTCCGGTACAAGCCGTTGAGCGATTGTTTCAACGGACAAAGCTCGGATGGAAAGATATCGACCTTGTCGAATTGAACGAGGCGTTTGCGGCGCAGGTTTTGGGCGTGCTGAAACGCTGGGGTTGGGATGAGCGCGAGAAGCTTAACGTCAATGGCTCCGGGATTTCGCTTGGCCACCCCATCGGCGCGACTGGGGTGCGCATTGCGGTGACGCTGTTGCACGAAATGAAGCGGCGCAAAGTGCGCTATGGGCTTGAGACCATGTGCGTTGGCGGCGGGCAGGGGATTGCCGGGATTTTTGAAGCCGCTTAACCGGTTGCCTCTTTGCGTTCCGGTGCTTCTTTCAGGCAGTGAGCGACTTCGCGCAACGTCGAGGCCGCGGTGACGCCAAGCTTATCCAGTTTTCCCATGCGGGCGAGGGTTGCAAGTCCGATGGCGGCTGACGACAGTCCAAGGGCGCGGGCTTGGGCCTGGTCGGGCGGAAGGCCGTCGAGTTCAAGCGGTTCACTTACGGTTTGGAACAATGAAATGAGACGGCCGAGCAGCATGCGTTCGGAGCCCGGGTTCACACCGCCCTGATCCAGGTCCATGTTGAAGATGGTGTGGGCGGTTGCAAAAGCTTCTGCGGCTGCGGCTGCGCGTTCTGCGGCGTCGCGCGACGAGGTTGAGCGGAGTTGCCTAGTGAGGCTTGCGAGTTCGTGAACCGCGAGTTCGGACAGGATGGCAGCTTTGGAGTGGAAATAGAAATAGACTGCGCCGGGTACGTATCCCGCTTCGGTGGCGACGGCGCGGATCGTGAGACCCTTGGCGCCATCGCGCGCGAAGACACGGCGAGATGCGGCCAGGATTTCTGCTCGCTTGTAGGCGTGTGATGCTTCGCGGCGTTCTTCCCGCCTACGGTGCGGCGGTAGTTCTGCATGAGACAACTTCGTATCCCCCCGAATCGAATTCTCCCTGAAAGACATGGCGGCTATTTGAACGGCGTTCAACGTATTAGAAGCGATAGAAGGGCTTCGACACACCTTCTGCGATGGGCTCGCCAGAGTCCCTTTCGCGTACGGCTTCCTTGAATCCCTTTTCTTCGGCGCGTTGCTTGAACCACACACCTTCCGGCGAATGCCGCGCAATTCCGTCAAAAAGAGTGGCGAACATTTGGGTCTGGGCGAGGCCCATTGATTCAACCGACTGATTGACGACCAGTTTCATCATCATCAATTGGTTTTTTGGTACGGCTGAGATGCGTGTCGCCAATGCCACAACATGCTCATTAAGTTCAGGTTCGGGAACGGCCGCTGATACCAGCCCCATCGCTAGGGCTTCTTTTCCCGTGATCAAGTCGCCGGTGAAGAGCATGCGCTTGGCGCGCTCTGCGCCCAGACGATAGACCCACATCATCGGTGTCGGTACGCCCCAAACGCGAGAGGGCGGGTAGCCGATCCTGGCGTCGTCGGCCATCACCACCAGATCGCAGCACAGCGCGATGTCGCTGCCACCGGCGACGGCATGGCCTCGGACTTTGGCAATGGTTGGTTTGTTCGAGCGCCAGAGGCTCATGAAGTCCTGGGTGTTGCGGTACATCATGGCGAAGTCGACCATGGGATCCCACGGTCCAGCCAATGCGTCCTGGCCGCCAGAGGCTTTGCTTTTCTGTTCGGCGAATTCCACGAGGTCGTAGCCGGCGCAAAACGAACGGCCGGCGCCCGTCAAAATGATGCAGTGGACGGCGTTGTCGTCGTTGGCCTTTTCCACGGCTTCGCGGATTTCCTGAGGCATTCCGCGGGCAATGGCATTCAGTCTTTCAGGCCGGTTTAGCGTGATGGTCGCCAGCCGGCCTTCAGTTTCGTACGTGAGATGCTGGAAGCTCACACGCGGAAGAACAGCAAAAGTCCCAGGACGGCCTCGCCCGCCAAAATGCCCCAGATGATGGGGCTCGTCGGACGCTCAAGCCAGGCAGCGTAGCCTCGTCCGGCTGCCATGCCGATCAAGGCCAAGCCGGTGGTGAACATAATGCCTGCGCGAAAGTCCGAATAGACCATCGCGACAAACAGAGCGATGGCGATGGCGATGCCAAAGCCGCCGTAGATGGCGCGGGTTTCGCTGCGCGACTCGGCCGTCGAGAGCTCGATGTTGGTGACGCGGGTGATGTATTGCGGGCGCCAAAGCAGAGCTGCGCCCATGGCCGCGAAGAGTAAAAATCCGATTGTCAGTGAGAACATAAGCGTCAGTGCTCCCTTGTGCGGGTGATTCTGGAAGGATGTCATGAGGCGTGCAGTTCTCACAACCCTAATTGCCTTGCGGCGAGGTCGCGCATTATCTCCTCGGGCTCCTCGGTTGCCTGGACCTTGAGCAGCGCCAGGTCGGCGGCCGGGGTTTCGCCATTCTGGACGCGCCATGCACAAATATCCAAATAGGCTTGGGTGGCGTTGATGATGTGTTGGCGCTGCGGTAGGGGGCCTTCATCTTTTTGTGCAGGAGAGAGGGGAGGGGAGTACTCCCCCGGTCACCCCCCCTTACTGCATGCAAAGCTTGCAATAAGGTCCCCCTTTAACCGCAAGATTGGCGCAAATTGATTTTCGCTATGCAAAATCTGCGACGGGCTGCCGCATGATTTTGATTTGGGATCTACGGGGTGATGCATCGGTAAATTCTCTTCTGACAGATTAATTTATTTCCAGAACAAATATGGAACTATTAGTTTTCAAAGTCAAGAGGTCCGGGCCAAGTCGGGCGCGTTTTCAATATGGCGGCTTTGGGGCGCTTTTGTTTTCTTTTTTCCAGGCGACGGCTTTCATGAGGGCGTTGCGGAACTCGTTGGCATTGCCGGGCAGGCCTTCGACGGAGCGCACCCAGAAGGGGGTATAGTTGCCCAGGATGGCGACGCGCGTTTCGTCTGTGCGGTTGGTGGATGAATCGTGCCAGAGGCCGCCGTGGGAGAGGATCAGCGAGCCTGCGGGACAGAGGATCGAGATCGAGTCGGCGTAGAATTCCTGGCGGTCGGGTCTGCGCCGCGATTTCTGGCTGTGCGGCAGGATGCGGGTGGCGCCGTTATCGGCGGTGAATTCGTCGAGCACCCAGATGGCTTGCATTTGCAGCGGCGGTTCGGGGAAGGGCTCGTTCATCACCGAATAGGGATAGTCGATGTGCACGCCTTGCGGCGGGGCGCCTTTGGTTATGGCGTGAGCAGACAGGCCGCCGATGACGAAGCCGTCGCCGAGCAGGGTGCTTGCGACCTGGCGGATGAGGTTGTGGCTTGCGAGCTCCATGAAGATGTCCCCGCGACCGGAAAGGCGCAGGCGCCAGCGGCCATGCTGGGCGATCAGCTTGCCGGCCGCGCGGTCTTCTTCGGCGAGAGCGAGGATGAGGTTGCGGGCCTCGTGCGCGCGTTCGCGGGTGATGAGTTCGGGGATAACAGCATAGCCCTGGCCGGTTTGCAGTTCGGAGGTGATGCCGACGACGTTCATGTGGCTGGTTTGAGGGTGACCAGCGACTGGCGCATGGCGACCTGATCGCCGGGATTGACTGTGATGGTGTCGATGGTGCCATCGGCGGCAGCGCGCAGTTCGTGTTCCATTTTCATGGCTTCGAGGATGACGAGGATTTGGCCCTTGGCGACGGCGGCGCCGGGCTCGGCGTTGACCTTGATGATGCGGCCGGCCATCGGGGCGCGGATGACGATGGCGCCGGCGCCGTCCTTGCGCTCGGCGGGGGCGTAGGTGATGTCGTCGAAGACTTCGTCTGTGCCGGCCCATTTAATGTGAATGCGCGATCCTTGCTTCACGAAGGAGTCTTTATGCTCGCCGCTTTCGTCCCGCACGGTAAAGCTGCACGGCGCGATTTCACAGTCTGTTTCCAGCAGTTCCACTCCGTTGACAATTCCGTTTTCAACGCGAAATGTTCGGGTGGAGCTGCCGGCGCGCAAGGTGATCGATGTTGTTCTGATTCCTGACGACGCCCAACCACCTCTTTCTCCAAAGGCGAATAGAAGAGCCGCGATGCTGGCGTGTTCCGTCTGCAAAGCAGGAACCATTCTTTCCGGGTATGATACGAGTATGCCGAGGTCGTAAGTCCCGGTGACAAACTCTTCCATCTCCAAAACGTGCAACAGATAATTGCGGTTTGTCTTTAATCCGAGAGCATGGACATCCTCCAGCGCTCGAACAAGTTGTCGTTTAGCGTCTTCCCGCGTCGGGCCTCTGCCAATAATTTTTGCAAGCAGTGAGTCATAGTCAGCTGTGACCGTTACGTCCCATTGCAGACCGTAGTCAACGCGCGCCCAACGTGGCGTGAACCACGAGGTCAGTTTGCCAACTTGTGGTGCGAAATCATGGTCGGGATCTTCCGCACATACCCTTGCTTCGATGGCGTGCCCCGTTATGCGGACTTCGCTCTGGTTTAGCGGGAGTGCTTTCCCTTGTGCGACATCGAACTGCCACTGGATCAGATTTGTGCCAGTGACTTCTTCAGTGACTGGGTGTTCCACCTGAATGCGCGTGTTCATCTCAAGGAAGTAGAAGTTGCCTGAGCGATCGAGGAGATACTCGACGGTACCGGCGTTGGTGTAGTTCACGGCTTTGGCGAGGGCGACTGCTGCGGAACCCATGCGGTTTCGTAACTCTTCGCTGACGCCGAGAGCGGGGGCTTCCTCGATGATTTTTTGATTGCGGCGCTGGACGGAGCAATCGCGCTCTCCCAAATGAATGACGTTGCCGTGGCGGTCGCCAAAGATTTGAATTTCAATGTGGCGGACGTTTTCGAGAGCTTTCTCGAGTATCATGCGGTCTGATGCAAAGGCTGAGAGTGCTTCGCGTCGCGCCGAAGCGAGCGCGTCTAGGAAGGCACTTTCTTCGATGACTTTGCGCTGGCCGCGGCCACCGCCGCCAAGGGCCGCCTTGATGATCACCGGCCAGCCGATCTTTTTGGCTTCGGCGAGCAGCTTCGCATCTGACTGAACTTCGCCGTCGTAGCCGGAAATGACGGGGACGCCTGACTTGCGTGCGATTTCCTTGGCGTTGCCTTTGTCGCCCATAGCGCGGATGGCGTCGGGCGAGGGGCCGATCCATACGAGACCGGCATCGATCACGGCTTGCGCAAAGTCGGGGTTCTCGGAGAGGAATCCGTAGCCGGGGTGGATGGCCTCGGCGTTTGTGTCCATTGCGGCGGCGAGGATCTTGGCGACGTTGAGATAGGATTCCGCGGCGGCCGAAGGGCCAATGTGAATGGCAGAGTCAGCTTCTTGCACAAACCAACTTCCACGGTCTGCATCTGAATAGGCGGCTATCGCCTGAAATCCTGCTGCTTTTGCTTCCTTGATGATGCGGACTGCGATTTCGCCGCGGTTGGCGATGAGGACGGATTTGAAGGGGCGGTAGTGCATCAGAGGGCCCCCATCGTCTGCTGCACGCCTTCGCAAGAGCTCCAGCGCGCGCAGCCACTTCCCCCGCAAGCGGGGGCAG
>VFKO01000190.1 GCA_009885515.1 Rhodobiaceae bacterium
ACGCCTGGAAAGCGGTCGCACCAAACCCTCAACCCGCACACTTGAGCGTTTCGCTGCAGCAACGGGTCATCGGGTAAGAATTGAGTTTGAGCGTGTGAGGTAATAAAAAGCCGCCTATTCCCTATACACTTCTTTCCGATGACCAACTTTGACCACAAGAACGAGAAGCATTTCGGTTTCGATTGAGAACAGCACACGATAGTCGCCAACCCGCAAGCGATAACCACCGCCCTTCAGTGCCTTCACATTCACGGCCGCAAACGGATCGGGCGCAAGCTTGCGAAGCGCTTTGAGTATGCGTTCCCGCGCCGGTTTGGGCAGTGATAGCAATTCCTTCTCGGCCGGACGCTCGAATGCGATCTGATAGGTCATCGGCCGGCTTACGGCTTGGCGCGGTGCTTCGTTGCCACCGCTTCGAGCGGTGTCGATTTGCGCCCGCCACGGCGCCAGGCGGCACGGCGCTTGGCGATAAGGCGCGCATCGCGTTCATCCTCCAACGCCGCCAAAGCCTGCATATCCTCCATCGGCACAATCGCGGCGAGCGCCTTACCGCGCCGCGTGACTACCACACGCTCCTTCCCATAGGCCGCACGGTTCAGCATGTCGGCAAAACTGCCGCGAGCAGCCGAGGCCGGTGCAGCCGAAACACGGGGCGGGGCCATGACGATATTCTCCGTTCTTGAGGTGACGTCTTGTACAGTTCAACGAAACGTACAAATACCATGAGTTGCGCCCTTGTGCCAGCTCGCGATGCAGCACTCTAGTGCCGCGCCGCTGATGTGCCGTCATCCCGCGCGCGGTGCAGCATACGTATGCTGCGCCGCAGATGCGGGACCCACACGGGGTGCGGTGCTTTCAGGCGCTTGAGCTGCGGCGATATTTTCGGTTTGGTGAAACTGAACCCCGTGTGGGTCCCGTGTCTGCGAAGCGGCACAAGGGCGCCGCATCGCGCACGGGATGACGGTTTAGCGCGATCTACTCCAGCTCAATCGTCGTGCGCCGGTTCTGTGGTTCCTTCGTGCCGTCGCCCGTTTGCACCATCAGATCGCTTTCGCCTTTGCCTTCGCTCGAGATCGAGCCTTCCGGCACGCCTTTGCTGGCCAAGTTCGCCCGCGTCGCGTTGGCCCTGCATTCCGAGAGCTTTTGATTGGCCGCAGGCGTGCCCACCGTATCTGTATGCCCTACGATCTTGACCCGCGCCGCACCACCCTGCTTCGCCGACGCCGCCGCTTCGCTCAACACCTGATCGGCTTCCGCCGTGATGTTGCACTTGTTGAAGCCGAAGAAAATAATGAACTGTTTGACGGCTGGCGGCACCACAACGGGCACCACGGCCGGCGCTGGCGTCTCTTCCGGCGTATCGAAGCCATAGCGGAACCCGAGCGTGATCGTGTGTTTCGTCATCGCCAGCGAATCGTCTTCCGGCACGCATGTGACTGCCGGCACCACAACGCGCGCCAGAGCAAACCCGGCGCTACACACCTCGCCGGTCAAGGTCACATCAGCCGCTTTCAGATAGCGATAGTTGAGAACGAGATCCCAGTGGCTCGCCAAATGATATGTCAGCCCCGCAAGGCCCTGTCCTGCCAAAACCGTGTTATCGACATTGATAGGCAACAACAACCCGGCACCGTCGGTATCGGGAATGTCCAAACTGACATTATCGAAACCGATACCAGCACCCAGACTGAGCGCCCATCTCTGGCTGATCGGCAGATCATAGACCGCGTTCACAAACCCGGTGAACTCGCGCAGCCTCCCACCATCGACTCCAACTGGACCCAAGCCTGCGTTATCGCCAACCGAAACTTCAATTTGGTCGAGCCCATTGTGACGATAGCCCAGCTCAAGCTCCAGCCGCCAGTTTCGCTCGAAGGCATATCCCGCCGTGCCCAATATCGCATAAGCATCCGGACCCAGATCTTGATCGAATTGAATGTCGGAGTAACCCAGCGTCGGCAGTTCGGTGTTGTGGACTTTCACCCAGCCACCCTCAAGGCCGACATACCAGCCATGACGTTCAGCGGAAGCAGCAGCACCCGAAATCGTACCCGCTGCAATCAAACCGGCCGTAATGAATCCTTTGTGCAAACGCATGGCTCGTGTCCCCAGAAAATTCGTCACATTTTCCTATCCCAACCGGTGCGCACCGGATAGGACCGCCAGAGCGCAAACGCCGAGCTTTCTGACTTCGTGGTCAACGGTGGCTCAACCGCAACATTTTTCACTATGTAAAGTTGAGTACGGCAAGGCCGTCAACCTAAACGAGCAGCAAAAACGCCCGTCATCCCGCACGCGATGCGGCGCACTTGTGCCGCTTCGCAGATGCGGGACCCACACGGGGTTGAGTTTAGCCGGTTGCTGGGTTGTTGATTCGGTTTTGCTATTCGGAAATACCGCACCCCGTGTGGGTCCCGCATCAGCGGCGCAGCATAAGGATGCTGCACCGCGTGCGGGATGACGGCGGTTTTTTTACTTCAACGATTGCATAAACTTTTCAGCATCCTGGCGCTCGGCGAAGTTTTGCGGGTTTTTGAGCGCTTGTGTGACAACACTCTTGGCCTCGACGGCTTTGCCCGACTGATTGAGCGCCACGGCGTAGTGATAGCCGATCTCGGGGTTCTTGGGCGCCAGCTCGTAACCCTTCTTCAACAACCCCAGTCCACGCTCGAGCTTGCTGTTGCGCACCAAAAGCCAGCCCAGAGTGTCGTTGATCTCGGCCGACGCCGGGGCCTGTGCCAGCGCCTGCTCGGCCAGCTCAATGGCCTTAGGCACGTTGCCGGTTCTATCGTAGAGCCAGGCGACATTGTTGAGCAACGCCACATCCTTCGGACGCTCTTTCAAGAGCGCCTGGCCCTCTTTCAAAGCGACCGCGTACTGGCCGGAACTGATCGAATTGATCACCAACATAAAGCGCGCATTCCCGTCGTCTTTATGGGTTGAGAGCCATTCCGATAAAACCGCGCGCGCCGGCGCGAACTTGCCTTGCGCCTCGAGTGTCTGCGTGTACGCCGACATCAGCGCCACCGTCGGGTTCGTTTTCCATACCGCCTTGTAGGCCGCTTCCGCTTCGACCAACTTGCCGGCCGCCCGATAGGTGTCGGCGAGCAAAAGCTCCCCGGCGACTTTGTCTTTGATCGAAGATTGAGCCACTTGCGCCATGTTGATCGCAGCCGCCGGTCCCGTCGTCGTCAAGACGAGATCGATCATCGCCCGCCGCGCGTCAAACGACGCCGGGTCGATCTTCAGCGCCGTCTCCAAACTGCGCCGCGCCTCATCGTTTTTCAGCGCCGCCCGATAGGCCGAGGCCAATTTGATGTGGGCAATCGCCGAGTTCGGCATCATCGACACCAGTTTAGTAAAACTATTGACCGCCCCCTTGGCATCGCGATTGACGAGTTGGCTCACCCCCAAAGCATCGATGGCCACCGAGTTATTCGGAAATTTAAACGCAAAGTCGCTCGCTTCCTTCAAGGCCTCAGGCGCCCGGCCATCAACCAACAGGAAGTTGATGGTCAAAAGGCGAGGTGCCGGCGCCGTAGGATTGGCGTTCGACGCTTTTTTAAGCCATTCAAGCGCGCTTTTCTTGTCGCCGGAATCAATGGCAATTGTGGCCAACCCCACATGGGCCTCGATA
>VFKO01000057.1 GCA_009885515.1 Rhodobiaceae bacterium
ACATTCTCGGGCAACGGTCCGGAGTTGCCGATGCACGTGGTGCAACCATAGCCCACAACGTTGAACCCAAGCTTGTCGAGATCTTTCTGCAGTCCTGCTTTCTGCAGATACTCGCCCACAACCTGGCTGCCCGGCGCCAGTGACGTTTTCACCCAAGGTTTAACCTTCAGGCCTCGCTTCAAGGCATTGCGCGCCACCAATCCTGCGCCCACCATCACAAAGGGGTTGGACGTGTTCGTGCATGACGTAATAGCGGCAATCACCACAGCGCCATGGCCGATACTATAGTCCGTATCCGGAACAAGTGTCGTCTCACTCTCTTTTCCCGCTTTGCCGAATGTTTTGGCAAGCGACTCTGCAAAACCCTGTGATGCCGTGGCCAGCGGAACCCGGTCTTGCGGTCGCGCCGGACCTGCCATGCTGGGCTCGACGTCACCGAGGTCCAGCTCCATTATGTCGGTGAATTCCGGGTCTTCGCTTTTTTCCGTGCGCCACATGCCTTGCGCCTTCGCATAGGCCGCCACCAAATCAACGCGCGCTTTTGCACGGCCGGTTGCCTTCAAATAGCGAACCGTTTCCTCATCGATCGGAAAGAATCCACAAGTCGCGCCATACTCAGGTGCCATATTGGCAATCGTCGCCCGGTCTTCCAGCGGCAATTCATTCAGGCCCGGCCCAAAGAATTCGACAAACTTGTTGACGACACCCCGCTTGCGCAGCATCTGCGTAACCGTCAACACCAAGTCCGTTGCCGTGACACCTTCGCGGACTTTGCCTGTCAATTTCATGCCAACCACTTCCGGAATCAGCATCGACAAGGGCTGCCCCAGCATTGCGGCCTCAGCTTCGATACCGCCAACGCCCCAACCCAGCACCGCCAGGCCGTTGATCATCACGGTGTGGCTGTCTGTGCCCACGAGCGTGTCAGGATAGGCGACCTCGACAGTTTTCTTTCCGTCTTTGATCTTCGATGTCCAAACCGTTTGTGCCAGATACTCAAGGTTTACTTGATGGCATATGCCGGTGCCTGGCGGCACGACACGGAAATTGTCAAACGCTGACTGTCCCCAACGCAAAAATGAATAGCGTTCGCCGTTGCGTTCGAATTCCCGCGCAACATTTTTTTTGAAGGAGTCCTTGGTACCAAAGTGATCGACCATCACAGAGTGATCAATGACCAGGTCAACGGGGGTCAGTGGGTTGATTTTCTCGGGGTTGCCCCCCAACGCGGTCATCGCGTCGCGCATGGCAGCCAAATCGACAACGGCAGGGACGCCGGTGAAATCCTGCATCAGGACGCGTGCCGGACGGAAGGCAATTTCCCGGTCGGACTTTTTCGCGATCAGCCAGTCTGCGACAGCCTGTATGTCGTCCTTCGTGACAGTTCGGCCATCTTCGTGCCTCAGCAAATTCTCAAGTAACACCTTCATGGAATACGGCAGTCTCGATATTCCAGTCAGCCCATTCTTCTCAGCAGCCTTCAAATTGTAATAAGTGTAAGTCTTCGCACCAACTTTGAGTGTTTTTTTGGCCTTGAAACTGTCGAAGACGGTCACGTTCGGTGAGCTCCTGTAATGTGGGACATGGAAATAGCACGCAGGGCGAAAACTAATAACTTTCACTTCCTCATGCTACCGGACTATTTTCGCATGAAACAGTTCTCATCTGGATAATTACGCCATGGAAAATCCTGCAGTACGTGTAGAACGAAACGGCCGGGTCGCGACTGTGATCTTGTCACGCCCCGGCAGGCGCAACGCAGTTGATCGGCCAACCGCCGCCGCTCTGGCTGAGGCTTTCCTGGCATTCGATAGCGACCCGACAGCAAGCGTCGCGGTTTTGTATGGGGAAAGCGGTACATTTTGCGCCGGAGCCGACCTGAAGGCCATCAGTGAAGGAAACGGCAATCTCTTCAAAAACCCTGAGCCTGGTTTGGATATTCGCAACGACGCCACAGCGCCAATGGGACCCTCACGACTATTACTTTCAAAACCTGTGATCGCGGCCATCGCCGGCCATGCCGTTGCCGGAGGGCTTGAACTTGCCTTGTGGTGCGACATGCGAGTGGCGGAGGATAACGCAACCCTGGGCGTCTTTTGCAGGCGCTGGGGCGTTCCATTGATCGACGGTGGCACAGTGCGGCTACCTCGATTGATCGGGATGGGTCACGCTATGGACCTGATTTTGACCGGGCGGCCGGTCAGTGCAGCCGAAGCGCTGTCCATGGGCCTGGTCAATCGAATCGTTGCCCAAGGCAGTGCCCGCCATGAAGCCGAGAAAATTGCAGCGGAAATAGCAATGTTTCCGCAATTCTGTTTGCGACATGACCGTCTATCTGCATACCAGCAACAAGATCTCGGCTATGCTGACGCCATGGCGAACGAGTTTGCACACGGACAAGCCACCATGCTAAGCGGCGAAGCGCTCACCGGCGCTGACCGCTTCACTTCGGGGCGCGGCCGGGGCGGCAACTTCTCGGACATTTGATCGATGCAACTGATTGGCGAGACGTTGGCCGCTCTAAGGGGTGAGCGCATTGTCTTTCGCAATGTCAGTTTCGAAGTGGCCGCTGGCGAGGCGTTGATATTGCACGGTCCAAATGGTAGCGGAAAAACTACGCTTTTGCGGGTCATCGCAGGATTGCTTGGAATATTGACCGGACGCCTTCGCTTGCTAGACGACGACGGAAAGCCGCTGACGGATGACCGGCGCGATCAAGCCTTTCATTTTATTAGCCATCAAGATGCCATTCGCCCGCAATTGCGCGTGCACGAGACTTTGCGCTTTCATGCAGGAATTTTGGGCGCACCTTTAAAAAACTTAGATGCCGCGCTGGATGCGTGGGGGCTCGCAGCTCTAGCGACACAAAGTGCTGGATTTTTGTCGGCGGGTCAGCGCCGGCGGCTGTCGCTTGCGCGGCTGTCATTGCAAAAGCGAAAACTCTGGCTGTTGGATGAGCCGACAATTGCATTGGATGCGCAATCGCGCGCGCAACTGTCCATCATGTGCATTGAACACCTAAGTCATGGCGGCTTGATTGTAGCCGCAACGCACGAGCCTTTTCTTGGCGACCCCAAGAGCCTGCACCTCGGGCCACGAGAATGAGAACGTTCTTTGCCCTGATTCGCCGTGATGTAACGCTTGGCATCCGCGCCAGCGGCGGGGCCGCGTTGTCAGCAGCGTTCTTTGCACTGATCGTTGTTTTGGCGCCCTTGGGTCTTGGCCCTGACATGGCAACACTCAAGTCAGCAAGCCCCGGCCTGTTTTGGATCGCGGCACTTCTAGCGACATTGCTGGGTCTTGAGCGCATCGTTCAGCCGGACGTTGAAGACGGGACACTGGACCTCTTGCGTTTGTCGCCTTTGCCTCTGGAATTCGTGGCACTGGCCAAAATAATCTCCCATTGGCTCACGTCAGGCTTGATCATTACGATTTTGGCCCCCGCACTTGCCCCACTGCTCAATTTGTCGCTAGACGCTGTGCCCGTGCTTGCACTGTCGCTTCTTATCGGAACGCCCGCCCTCAGTGCCATTGGCGCCGCCGCCGCAGCGCTCGGCGCAAGCGTACAGCGCGGCGGCATGGTTCTCGCACTCCTTGCCTTGCCGCTGAATATCCCGTTTCTGATTTTTGGCTCTACCGCGGTCGCCCAGGCTCAGACGAACACCGATCCAACACAAGCTTTGACTCTGCTAGGCGCGTGCTCGTTGATTGCAGTAGTGGTCGGATCGATTGCTGCTGCCACTTCATTGCGTCTCAACGACGACTAAACAAGGGAATGCGATAAACTATGCCCGTTCTCGCCTACGCCAACCCTGAGCGCTTTGCGCGCTTGGCCCGCAGTTTGACCCCATGGCTTCTCGGTTCGGCGGTCGGGCTTTTGCTCGCCGGTCTATTTCTCGGTTTGTTTTTGGCTCCGCCCGACTACCAGCAAGGCGATGCAGCGCGCATCATGTATGTTCATGTCCCCGCGGCGTGGATGGCGATGTTCGTATATGGTTGCATGGCGCTTGCCAGTGCCGTGGCCTTTATTTGGAAGCACCCGCTTGCTGATGTTGCGGCCAAGGCGTCAGCGCCGATCGGGTGCATATTTACGGCCCTGGCACTGATCACTGGAATGCTGTGGGGTAAACCGATGTGGGGCGCCTGGTGGGTGTGGGATGCACGGCTCACGTCAGTGTTGATCCTGTTCTTTATGTATCTCGGTTACATCGTGTTGTGGAACGCCATTGAAGACCCAGCGCGTGCCGTACGCGCAGCGCGAATCTTGGCACTCGTGGGGGCAATCAACATTCCGATTATCAAATTTTCGGTGGACTGGTGGAATACTTTGCACCAGGGCGCCTCGGTGTTTCGCGCAGACGGCCCATCAATTACAGGCTCGATGCTGATCCCACTTCTGGTGATGGCGGTTGCTTACAACGTTCTTTACGCAGCCTTGCTTCTCATCCGCATGCGGGCGGAAATTGCCGAGCGCCGCTTGCGCAGTATTCGTCTTGGGTTGGAGTTTGAACCAAAATGACTGACTGGAGCACCTTCTTTGCGATGGGCGGTTACGCGGCTTATGTCTGGCCTGCCTACGCCATAAGCGTCGTATCCCTATTGGCACTTGCAATCGCAAGCTGGACTTGGATGACGCGCGCGGAACGGCTTGCAAGCTCAAGTAAATCGGCTGAAGAAACCGCCCCAGAAACAAAGCCTTAGCACAAAATGAACCATATTTGCGTCATAACGGCGATATGAACCTCTCTGGCGCATCCGCCCAAATAGCAGCACAGACCCTCGCGGCAGCGCCAACCCAACGCCAAACTGGCGCCTTGGAATTTGAAGCGCTGACGCTAAAGGTGGCGCTACCCGCAAAAATAATTGCCGCGAGCCCCGCTGAAATACGCGACCTCACAAAAACCGCGGTTCCGGAAATGCAAAACACCAGTGGCGAAGGTCCGGTGGCGCAGTCGAACCCCGGATTGAACAAGGCCGTACGCCCGGGAACGGTCCTCGATATCCGCGTGTAACTTACTTGCGCTTGCGGCCCTTGACGCTGACTTTACCGTCGTCCTCCGTCAGTTGGGCGTCGCTCGCCGCCTGCGCAAGCAGCGCAAGTGACTTTATAAATTCCACGCGCATGCGCGTGGGCAACACGGCCAGAAATCCTTCATCAGACTTGAAAACGGCAGGCATCGCCGCGCGCATTGCCCGCCGCCCAATTGGCGTAATACGCACTGAATTCGCGCGCTGGTCTTCCTCGGTGCGCTTTCGGGCCAGCAGGTCACGCCCTTGCAGACGCACGATCATGTCGGCGAGCGTCGAACGATCAATGCCGGTTGCCTGAACCAACTCGGTTTGACTGGCGCCTTCACGCTGATCGATCGCAAACAAAACTGCAAACTGGCGTTGGGTCAATCCCGGCCCTTCTTGTTCATTCGTATACAGATCATTGGCGAACTGGTTCGCGCGCCGCAAAAGGTGGCCGGGCGAAGTATCCAGATCGAAGCTCTTTGCCATTTTTCAAGTCCGGTGGAATAATCGGCAGAATATGCCTTGAAATACTGATCAGTGTCCGTATCACATTCATTTCGCTCGCGGAAGATGCGCTTCAGGCGCAGGTTCGGTCGACCGGATCACACACTTTGGACGCAAGACATCATGCGCGAACATTCCCCCCCACCTTCCCCCAAAAGTTGCTGCGAGTTTGTGCGCCGCATCCCCGACGGTGACAACCTGGAGCGCGATGTGTGTGCAAGATGCGGACATATTCACTATGTCAACCCCAAGATAGTGGTGGGGTCTGTTTGCTCTTGGCACGGACGAATATTACTCTGCCGCCGCGCAATTGAGCCCAGGCTTGGTTTTTGGACGATTCCGGCCGGCTACATGGAAGAACGCGAAACTCCTG
>VFKO01000446.1 GCA_009885515.1 Rhodobiaceae bacterium
AATCGACCCGCGTATAGCCATGCGGCGCCATAACATCCGCCATCCTGGCGGAATCATACTCGTTCATCTGGCAACCATAGGTTTTGATGAAAAGTTTGCGGCTCACGACACTCAGACTGGTGGATTGGTTTGGCGAAAATCGGCCGGACTTATCCGCCAAGCCCCCCGCAAACTCAAGCTAAATCAGCCTCTAAACCATTATCTTGAATTGGCGGAAGTTCAATTGGCTCATCTTCATAGGCAGGACCTACGGCGCCGGGCCTTCCGGCAAGCGCGTGCGTAACCCCTGCGGCGACCAACCGCTCACATTCCGCCGTCAACTCTTTGCGCGAAGGAAACTGATCAACCGTGATCGGATGATGATAGTGCACCATCACATCGATCGGACCCAGGCAAAAAACCTGCCACAGATGCGGCACCAAATCCATGCCGCCGTACCATGCAAAGAACGGCCTGAATTCACGCCCCATAGGCATGCCGTGAAGTCGCGTATAGGCAAGTGAAACGGGTTGCACAAGCACGCGCCGCTTCTGCCCCGATGCATCGATGACCATCGAGTTCGCGGCCCCCAACAAAGCACTCTTGAAACTCAACACCCGATTGCCATCATTCGATGTGCCTTCGGGAAACAAAACTATGGTTCCGCCGGCTTCCAGCCGCTCACGGATTGCATCGCGTTGCTCGCCAGCCTTGCTTCGCCGCTCCCGATCGACGAATACTGTACGCACTAACCTCGACAATGTTCCAAAATACGGCCACGTCGCCACTTCAGATTTTGCGACAAAGCAAACAGGAATAACCGCCGCAAGTACGGGCATGTCCAGATAAGACGTGTGATTGCAAGCCAATAGCACTCCGAGCTCACGGCACGGCCGGCCATAAGTCTCGACACGAATACCGATCAACCGGCAAAGTCCCCGCGCAAATTGTACTGGCAGAGTGTTGGCCAACTGCAATTTGAACCGGAGCGCCAACCATTGCACAGGTACAAAAGCTGCCGTCAGCACTATGAACCCGATCGCAACTCCAACACCCCTTAGCCTTTGCATGAACAATGCGTCCTATTTCTTTGAAGTCGTCTTGCCGTCTGCACTCGAAATGTCCAACGCCACACCGTAGAGCTCCAACCGGTGATCAATGAGTTTGTAGCCCAATTTCTCGGCCACAAGACGTTGCAATTCTTCAATTTGATCATTGTGGAATTCGATGACCTTACCCGTCTGCACATCAATGAGGTGATCATGATGCTCATCCGGCATTTCTTCATAGCGTGAACGGCCATCACGAAAATCATGGCGTTCCAATATTCCCGATTCCTCCAGCAGCCTCACAGTACGATACACCGTCGCAATACTGATATGCGGGTCAATAGATGACGCCCGCCTGTGCAGTTCCTCTGCATCAGGATGATCATTTGCTTCCGACAAAACGCGAGCGATGACGCGGCGCTGCCCGGTCATGCGCAGGCCTTTTTCAACGCACAGCTTTTCGATCCTGTCCATCACTCACCCAAGGCCATCATGGGCCCTTGTAGTCCATTCCTGTGTTTGGCGGAAGCAGGACATTACTGAGCATTTTCTTCATAACCAATGCATCGGAAGCCTCGAGGCCATTCTGATAGTAGGCCGCGC
>VFKO01000543.1 GCA_009885515.1 Rhodobiaceae bacterium
CGGCCATGACGAATGTGAAGGGCGATTGAGCTTGAGCTCACGCCACCATCACCTTGGCGGCGGACTCGGGGAGTTCTTCGCCGAAGCAGCGTTGGTAGAATTCGGCGACTGTGGCGCGTTCGAGTTCGTCGCATTTGTTGAGGAAGGTGACGCGGAAGCCGAAGCCGATGTCCTGGAAGATTTCGGCGTTTTCGGCCCAGGTGAGGACGGTGCGCGGGCTCATGACGGTCGAGATATCGCCGTTGATGAAGGCGTTGCGCGTCAGGTCGGCGACGCGCACCATGGCGGCGACTTTTTTCTTGCCCTCGGCGGTGTTGTAGTTGGGGGCCTTGGACAACATGATTTCGACTTCTTTGTCGTGCGCCAGATAGTTGAGCGTGGTGACGACGTTCCAGCGGTCCATCTGGCCCTGGTTGATTTGCTGGGTGCCGTGATAGAGACCGGTGGTGTCGCCCAGACCGATGGTGTTGGTGGTCGAGAACAAGCGGAAGCCGGGATGGGCGCGGATGACGCGGTTCTGATCGAGCAAGGTGAGCTTGCCGGACTGCTCCAGCACGCGCTGGATGACGAACATCACGTCGGGGCGGCCCGCGTCGTATTCGTCGAAGACGAGGGCGACGGGGTGCTGCAAGGCCCAAGGCAATATGCCTTCGCGGAATTCGGTCACCTGCATGCCGTCGCGCACGACGATGGCGTCTTTGCCGACGAGGTCGATGCGGCTGATGTGGCTGTCGAGGTTGACGCGGATACAGGGCCAGTTGAGGCGGGCCGCCACCTGTTCGATGTGGGTCGATTTGCCGGTGCCGTGATAGCCCTGGATCATGACGCGCCGGTTGTGGGCAAAGCCCGCCAGGATCGCCAGGGTCGTGTCGCGGTCAAAGCGATAGGCGGTGTCGAGTTCGGGAACGTATTCGTTGGGCTTGGAGAACGCCGGCACTTTCATCGTGATGTCGAGGCCGAAGGTTTTGCGAGCGTCGACTGTGGTGTCGGGCTGGCTGTCGGTGGCCAGGCCTGGTTGGGGTGTGGTCATTGGGTTTCAGGCTCTCGTTGGCAGTGAGTTCAAATCAGCTCAAACATAGCCTGACGAACGTAGTTGCCCATAGGCCTTGATGACTTGACGCAGACGTTCTTCCGCCCCGCGATCGCCGCCATTGGCGTCGGGGTGGAAGCGTTTCACCAACTCCTTAAAGCGGGCTTTGATGTCCTGCAAGGTTGCGCTGGTCTCAAGATGCATGGCTTCGAGGGCGGCCAGCTGCATTTTCGAGCGCTTGCGTTCGGTTTGCTGGTCCTTGCCGTTACGTCTATCGCCGTCATCGCCGGCCGGGTTGGCGCCTGGGCCGTCGTTAAAGACCTTGGCGGGATCGACGTAGGCGCCCCGAAAATAGAACTGCATCTTGTGATTGGGGCCCGCAGAGCGTTCGCCGAGCTTCCAGGTGGGGCGCCCGCCGACAAGCGCTGAGCGCTGATAGGCGTCAACTTCGCCGGGCGTCATGCCGCGGAAATAGTCCCACGACAAATTGTATTCGCGCACGTGATCGGTGCAAAACCAGTAAAAATCGTTCAAAGCCTGGCGGCTTTTTGGGGCGCGATGGTCGCCTGCGGCCTGGCAGCCCGGTTTCTCGCACAGGCGCACGGGTTTGATCACCGGCTGGCGCTTGATGCGCAAGTCGTTGGCAAACCGCGATGCGTGTTTCGTTCCTTCGGCCATGAGGGATTGAGTATGCGAACGAGAAGTAAAGAACACAAGAAAGCCTCGCGCTTGACATCGCGATTTTCGTGGCGGAAGTCTGCGCGGGCATGAGCCTCGCGGAAACCATACGATTGAAGCTTGATGCGGCTTTTTCGCCGCTGCAGCTCAGTGTGAGCGATGACTCGCATCTGCATGTGGGGCATGCGGGCGCGCGCGAGGGCGGGGAGACGCATTTTCGTGCGGTGATCGTGGCATCCGGGTTTCAGGGGATCTCGCGGGTGGAGCGCCACCGGCTGGTGAACGAGGTGCTTGAGGGCGAGTTGAAGGGGCGGGTGCATGCGCTGAGCCTGACACTGCTGACGCCGGAGGAGGCGGCTCGGCGGATGTGAGGGGGACTTGCCAAGCATTCATAAGGATCAAAAGTAATCGCAGCGAGTTTGCCGGAACGTCCGAAGGTGTTGAGTCTTAAACTGACCCCAGATCTTCATTTTTCATTTCAGGAGACACAGACATGGCCAGAACATTTGGCGCGAAATCTACCACTGACGACGTCCTCCACGGCGTCGATCTTTCCGGCAAGCGCGTGCTTGTCACCGGCGCCTCGGCGGGCCTGGGCGTCGAGACGGCGCGCGCGCTTCTTGCGTATGGCGCTTCGGTCGTGGGTGCGGCGCGCGATCTTGGCAAAGCACGCGATGCGACGGCTGGCGCGCGCGCAGCGGCTACCGGCGGGGCGACACTTGAACTGATCGAGCTCGACCTCGCCTCGCTCAAAAGCGTGCGTGCGGCCACGGACCGCCTCGTCAAGGATGGCCGCCCGTTCGATGTCGTCATTGCGAACGCGGGCGTGATGGCGACGCCAAAGGGCCGGACCACCGAGGGCTTTGAGACGCAGTTCGGCACCAACCACCTGGGTCATTTCGTGTTTGTGAACCGCATCGCGTCACTCATCAAGCCGGGCGGGCGGCTCGTGAACCTGTCGTCGGCTGGTCACCGATTTTCCGACGTGGACCTCGATGATCCGAACTTCGAGCGTACGCCGTACACGGAGTTCGGCGCCTATGGCCGTTCCAAGACGGCGAATGTTCTATTCGCGGTGGAGTTCGACCGCCGCCACAAGCCACGCGGAGTGCGCGCGACTGCAGTTCACCCCGGTGGTATTCAAACCGAGCTTGGCCGCCACATGACGCCGGAAATGATCCAGCAGATGATGGCCTCGATCAACCAAAGCCGCCCGGCCGGCGCCCCGGCATTCGAGTTCAAGACAATCCCGCAAGGTGCTGCGACGACGGTGTGGGCGGGTTTTGTCGCCGAAGCCGACGCGGTCGGTGGACGCTATTGCGAAGACTGCCACATTGGCGAACTGAACCGCGATCCTGCGGCGCGCGAGGGCGTGCGTGGTTACGCGATCGACCCCGATCGTGCCAAGGCGCTGTGGGCAAAAAGCGAAGAGTTGGTGGGCGAGCGGTTCTAGCGCGTGGTGAGGCAACCGCCGGAAACAGGTTGATTTGCCCCTTTAGTTCCAGCTCAAGGGTTTGGCACGCAGAGGCGTGGCCCAGGCCGCAGATGTGTCGTTCGCGGGATGGCAACAGTTAGGGCTTGTCCATAAATAACTACTGCATTGAGACTTCAGAAGTCGGCTAAAACAGCAGAAATGCACTCCTGGCCGACTCACTTATTTATGGACGGGCCCTTAGCTCAAGCGGAACGCAATTCTCAATCATCCGCTATGTGATTTCGGATAACATAAAAATTACAGAGCCAAATTCTTCAGGGAGACACCGCGCATGATGCAACCAAAAGCCGCCGAGCATATCGGGATCAACGACACGCCGTTTGTCACCGTCAGCGACAAGGCGGCGCTGCAGTTGCTGCAGGTGGATCTGACGCAGGGGCTGTGGGTACTGCGCGCGCGATTTCAACCGGGCTATGAGATCGAAACGCACCGGCATACGGGCGCGGTGTTTGCTGTCACCGAAAAAGGGCGCTGGTTTTATCGGGAGTATCCGGACGTCGTGAATTCGCCGGGTTCGTATTTGTTTGAGCCTGCGGGTTCCGTGCACACGTTGACGACGCCGAAGGATCAGGTGGGTGAGACCGTCGTGTGGTTTGCGATCTATGGTGCGAACCTAAACCTTGATGACAAGGGCAACATTACTGGCGTGCTCGACGCACCGACGATCCTAGGTGTTTATCGTGCGTTGTGCGAGGCACAGAGGCTGGACGGCAGCAAGGTGATTGTGCATGGCGAGTAGGCGCAGGTTTGGTGGTCAGAGGGAGCCCTATTGGTTTTCGATTGGGTGTTTGACATGAGGTAATCGCGGTCGGCTGCTCTCCGTCCCGTTCTGTGAACTGTTTGCATCGGTTCAGCGAACAGGAGAACAGCCGACCGCGATTACGTCTTGTAAGGATAAATATTCCTTAAGCTACTGACATCGGTTCAACATTGTCTCTGCTTCGCACCAGCGTAAGACATACTGTTACAAGTTTTTTATCTGCTATTCGAACTTGACCTCAAACGCGCATCGGCCATTGGCAGCTACACGCTGATCGCGCCCGGTGTCGTGATGCTAGCGACGCAATTATCAGCCAATCGCTGAAAGGGTGCCATCCAAGACCGCATCATGCGAGACCGTCTGCGGCAGGCACCTACTCCATCGCCGTCGCCAACACTGTGTTGATAGGCGTTTTTCTCGCGATATACGCTGTGAACCAAGGCTACTTGTGGGGAGCCTGCGGCTGGCGTGCAGCGTGGAACTGGCTGATGGCTTCGGGCTTGGGCCTTGAAGTCAGCGGTGGTGGTGTGAGGGGCGGCGCAGCGTTCGTTGACCTGGCCAGCGTGAATGCTGCGCCATGGTGGGTCACCGGAGGCTCCTTTGGTGTCGAAGCAAGCGTCGTTACGACAGCCGTACTATCCGGCGCTTGTATCTGGGCACTTGCTCGCCGCGCCACGTGATCGTCAGCCCGCGCGTCACATGCAGCCAGCGAGAGCATCTTCGATACGCTGAACAGTAATTCAGGGGACGCTATCTGTAATTGCAAATCAAGTGCACGAGGCATTGTTGATTCAAGGCAATTGCATATGGCGTCCTGTCAATCCCAGTGGCGGATTTGTTTCGTGTGGAATGAGAGAGACCGCGGTCCGTGGAGAATAATTGGGCTTAGAGTGAATTTTCACGGTGCGCTATGGTGGCGCCAGGTCGAATGTTCACTCTGACGCCAATTCATGGGCTATCGCTCGCCACTGGGATTCGAAGCCGCATTCGATAAGAATGCCAATCGCTGAAACACAACATGACACCACTGTAGCCGAAATTGCCGTGTCTCACTCAAGGGGTGCAGTCCAGCACTGTCACCGAAATACACGATTCGCGGCGAGCTTGTCCGAATATCTGAAGGTGTGGAAGTCTACGCTGCCCCCCCGGATTTTTGAGGCTCACACCTCCAGATCGATGATGACGGTAACTGTGCTTTGGAAACCAGCCCTTTCGCTACTTTGCTTCTTTGAGTGCAAACACTCTGCGCTCGAGGCAGCGCGAAGCGCGGCGATGCCCGCAATTCTGCCACTCTGCCCCAAGGAGTAGCGGTGTCTGACGCCTTATCTGGTGATTATCTGCGAGACAGACCGAGTTCCGGAATAAACGTTGCGTCACTTCGAAATAGCTCGTCGTCTCCCTGCTCAAGAAAGAACTGGAAGGACCGATGGCGCAGATAGTAGCCCGGATAGTTGACTGACTCGAAAGAAACCAACGATCCGTTCGCCAACCCTGGGCGCACATGAAAGCTGCTGTCTCTGCGGTACAGATCGTCATTGGCAAATGGATGAAGCTTGAGTTGGAGGCTTTGGTGGCGCAGGAAGTGGCCTGGATAGTTTGAAGATTCCAGCGAGATCGAATTGCCACCGGCCAGGCCTGAAGAAATGCGAAACGTCGCGTCGTGCCGCTCCAACTGCGATGCCGGCGAGATTGCCGTTAGCTCAGCAGCAAAATTTCGATGGCGCAGGTAACGATCCGGGTAATTGAACGAGCGAAACGAGGAGTATGCCCCTGGCTGAAGATTAGGATTGGACCCGACGCGTGCAGCCGGCGCCCAGGACATCAGTTTCCACAACTGTCCGGTAAAGTTGCCACAAGGATCCATTCGTGCAGCCCCGCCCAATGGGTCGTTGGGTGCGTCCGGTCCACTACTTTCAAGACAGAGATTTGCCCCTTCAAGAAAAGCGTTGGTCAGTTGATAGTAACCATTGCCTTTGGAAATGAAGCGCCACTTTTGGCCGCTGAAGTTTCCGCACGGATCCATGCGTGCAGCGCCGTTGAGCGGATCATTCGTCGCGAAGGGTCTGCTGCCTTCAAGGCACTTGTTTTCGCCTTCGAGGAACATTGATTTTAACCAGTAGTATCCTTGCCCATCGGGTGTAGCCTTCCACAGTTGACCGGACACATTCTGGCACATGTCCATGTAGGAAGCCCCGCCAAGAGCGGCGCCTGGAGAGACACGATTACTCTCAAGACACCGATTGTTTCTCTCCTGCAGCATTGTCTGCAATCGGAAGTACCCGCCGGGCGGTTCCGCATTGGCCACGCCGGTAGCGAGGAGCGAAACGGACAAGGCGCTGAACAGCGACAAGATGGAGTACATGGTTTTAGAAAGGTTCATGGAGCAATTACCTCCGGCAAAGGCGTGTGCCTTGGCTGCGCGCAGCTTGGTGGAAATGAAATCTCTGGATAATTACGTTCATGAATTGACGCGCATGACTATACTTTTTTCGCGGGCAGCCGCGAAACACTCGTCGTCAGGCGAGTAAGTTTCCCGCCAATCGCCAAACGCGTGCAACAAGACGCGACCGGGACAGCGTTACCTGTTGCTGTCAACCGCCACATGCCCCAGCACGGGGTTTCAGGGGCTGTCGCGGGTGCATAATGTGCTGGACGGCGAGTTCAGGGCGCGCTTTCATGCGCTGAGCTTGGCGGTGCCGACGCCAGATGAAGCGGCGCGGCGGATGTGAGGGGGGCGCCCGATCCGGGACGCAGGAGCAAGGAGGCAGATATGCGGATTGGCCTGAGAACACGCTGGGTGCTTGGTGCAGCCGCTGTGATAGGGATTGCAGGTTTTCTCCTTTGGCAGCAGTACTGGTACTATGTCCCTGGGCTGATCCAGGCGATCCGGGATCCCGTGCAGGCCAACCAGCCGGTGGTGTGGGCTGAGGGGCCCGCCGCGTCAGAGACGCCGGCGGCAGACCGGCCGCCGAACATCATCCTGATTGTCGCCGATGATCTTGGCTACAATGACATTACGCTCAGCGGGCCGGGCGTTGCGAACGGCGCGGTACCTACGCCGCACATCGATTCGCTTGCGAAGGAGGGTGTCAATTTCACGCGCAGCTATTCCGGCAATGCGACGTGTGCGCCGTCGCGGGCGGCGATCATGACGGGCCGGTTTGCTACGCGCTTCGGCTATGAATTCACACCGACATTTCCGCTCTGGGCCAAGGTTATCGCCAACGCCGAATCCGCCGGGAACCTGCCCGCGATCTATCATGGGGAGCACGAGAAGGATTATCCGTCCGCCGACACGATGCAGGTTCCGACTGGCGAGATCATGATACCGCAGATGCTGAAGGCGCGAGGCTATCGAACCATTGGCGTTGGCAAGTGGCATCTGGGCGACACTGCAACAGCCCGGCCGAACGCGCGTGGCTTTGACGAGTATCTGGGATTTATGGCGGGGGCCGCGATGTATCTGCCGCCAAGCGATGCGAATGTTGTCAACTCCCGCCAGGATTTCTATCCGCCAGACAAGCTTGCATGGGCCAGTCTGCCCTTTGCGGTGCGCTTCAACGGGGGAAGGCGGTTCACGCCATCGGAGTATCTGACGGATTATTTTGCCGGAGAGGCAGCGAGGGCGATCGAGGCGAACCGGAACCGGCCGTTCTTCCTCTACCTCGCCTTCAACGCGCCCCACACGCCGCTGCAGGCGCTGAAGTCCGACTACGACGCGCTGTCGGGAATTGCCGATCACCGGTTGCGGGTTTATGGCGCGATGATCAAGGCGCTGGATCGCGGCGTTGGAACCGTGTTGGAAGCGGTCAGGGCGCAGGGGTTGGCCCACAACACGATCGTCATCTTTACCAGCGACAATGGTGGCGCCGCTGCTGCTGGGTTATCAGAGATCAACCGGCCGTTCCGTGGATGGAAGGCGACTTTTTATGAAGGCGGCATCCGTGTCCCCATGTTTGTCAGATGGCCGGCGAAGTTTCAGCCGGGAACCGTGTCGTCGGGTGCGGTTGCGCATGTCGATATTTTTGCGACCGCAGCGGCCGTGTCGGGTGCTTCGATGCCCGGTGACCGGGTGATGGACGGCGTCAACCTGGTGCCGCTGGCGCTGGGCGGAGAATTTCCGCAGCGGGCGCTGTTCTGGCGTTCAGGCGCGTACATGGCCGTGCTTGATGGCGACTGGAAGCTTCAGTCGATCACGCGGCCCGCGAGGGCGATGCTGTTCAACCTGAAAGACGACCCGACGGAGCTCAAGGATCTGGCGGCGTCGCAGTCCGCGCGTCTGGCTGAAATGGCGGCGCTGCTGAAGAGGATCAACGGCGAACAGGCAGCGCCCCTGTGGCCGTCACTCGTGGAGGCGCCGATTCCGATCGATCATCCCTTCGACACCCCGACGGACGCGGATGAGGCGCATATTTACTGGTCGAACTAGTCCGGAGAGTTTGGCAATTATTTCTACGACCGGATCTAGAGCCCGCGCTCGCATCCTCCCGGGTTAGGGTTTGGGCGTCGCGGGCTGCGCTGGCACCAGCGATTGCGGGGTGACCCTGAGGCCGGTGATCTGGTTGCGTTGTTTGCGCAGGACTTCGAATTTGAAGCCGTGGAACTTGAAGGCCTGGCCGGTTTCGGGGATGGTTTGGGCCTCGTGGATGACGAGGCCCGCCACCGTGGTTGCTTCTTCGTCGGGCAGGTTCCAGTTCATCACGCGGTTGAGTTCGCGGATGGTGATCCAGCCGTCGACATTGGTCGAGCCGTCGGGCTGGGGCCGCACGCCTGAAACGGGGACATCGTGTTCGTCGCGGATTTCGCCGACGATTTCTTCGAGGATGTCTTCGAGCGTGATCAGGCCCTGGAGGGCGCCGTACTCGTCGACGACCAGCGCGAAATGGGTGCGGCGCTGAAGAAAAGCGCGCAGCTGATCGGCGACGGGCGAACTATCGGGGATGAACCAGGGCTTGGCGACGAGCGCCGAGACATTGACGGCTTTGACGTTGCCGTGGGCGCGCGAGAGGGCGCGCAGCAAATCCTTGGCATGCAGGACGCCGACGATGTTGTCGCTGTCGCCTTTGTAGACGGGCAGGCGGGTGTGGGGTTGCGACAGAACACGCTCGATGATTTCTTCGGGCGGCAGGTCACCGTCGATCATCGTGATGTTCTTGCGATGGATCATGACGTCGGAGACTTCCAGGTCTTTCAAGTCCAGAATGCCGCCGAGCATGTTGCGGTCGGTGGTCTGCACCGAGCCCTGGATGTGATGCAGGTCGATGGCGCCGCGCAGTTCCTCGTGGGCGGCCTCCTCGCGGTCTTCGACAAGGCCCTGGGACTTGACGCCCAGAGCGTTGAGCATCACCGCCACCAGCCAGCCGACGGCGGCAACGATGGGCGAGAATATGGTTGCGGCAATGCGCACTGCGCGGCCGATGCGCAGCGCCACACCGTCGGCGTTGGTGATGGCGTAGGTTTTGGGAAGCACTTCGCAAAAGATCAGCACCAGGGCGGTCGTGACGAGGGCGGCCAGTGCGACACCGGCATCACCGAACAGCGTCAGGAGCACCGAGGTGACAAGGGCCGACGACGCGATGTTGACAAAGGTGTTGCCCAGCAGGACGGCACCGACCATTTGTTCGCGATTGGCGAAGAGCCAGTTGACGTGGCTGGCGCGCTTTTCTCCATCCTTTTCCAGCTGGTGCATGCGGGCGCGCGAGGCGGCCGTGAGTGCGGTCTCGGAGGCGGAAAAAAAGGCCGAGAAAATCATCAGGACCAGGGTGATGAGCACCGAGAACAGGAGGTCGGTGGTGGTCAGGACCTGGGCTGGGACCAATGCGTCTTCCATGTGTGTCGATCTTTGCTCTGAATGTCAGTTGCGTGCGGCGGCGGCGAGGAGCTGGTGGACCGGTTGGGGGTCGACGCCGTGCGCGACGAAGGCTTCACCGATGCCGCGCGCGAGGATGAATGTCAGCTTGCGGTCTTTTGCTTTTTTGTCCTGAAGCATGAGGCGAATGTAGTCTGCGGGGCCGGCGCCGGAATCGGGCAGCTCCGAGAGGTGGGCGGGCAGTCCTGCCTTGGCGAACATGGCGCGGACTTGAGCTGAGGTGCCTGCGGGACAATACCTGAGAAGTTCCGACAACTCAAAAGCCAGGCCGCAGCCGACGGCGACGGCTTCGCCGTGCAAGACGCGGCCGGTGTAGCCGGCGAAAGTTTCGATGGCATGGGCGAACGTGTGGCCAAGATTGAGCAAAGCGCGGTGACCGCCTTCGCGCTCGTCGGCCTCGACTACGGCCGCTTTCATCCGGCATGAGGTGAGGATGGCTTGCGTGCGTTGGGGACCGGCGAGGGACAGAATGGTCTGGCTGTTGGCGGTCAGCCAACCGGCAAACTTCGCGTCGGAGATCAGTCCGTATTTCAGGACTTCGGCGAAGCCCGACCGCAATTCGCGTGCGGGCAGGGTTTCCAGGGTTGCGGTGTCGGAGAGCACCAGAACCGGCTGATGAAAGAGGCCGACGAGGTTCTTTCCGTGGGGAGTGTCGATAGCGGTTTTGCCGCCGACGGACGAATCGACTTGCGCCAGCAGGGTGGTTGGAATCTGGACATAGTCCAAACCGCGTTTGACGATGCCTGCGGCAAAGCCCGTCAGGTCGCCAATGACGCCGCCGCCGAAGGCGATGATCAGATCACTGCGTTCGACGTTGGCGTCGAGCATTCTGGTGACGAGCGTTTCGAGCATGGAGAAGCTTTTGCTGGCTTCACCGGGCGGGAGCACGGTTTCAACATGGGAGATGGCGGCTTTGTCCAGCGATTGGCTGAGCGTTGCGAGGTGCAGGCGCGCCACGTTCTCGTCGCTGACGATGAAGACGCGCTTGGGGTTGCGCAGTTTGGCAATTTCGGAACCGGCGTTTGCCAGAAGTCCCGCGCCGACGACTATTTCGTATGCGCGGCCGCTGAGGCCGACGCGACAACGTTCCACGCTCATGCGATCGACTTTACACCGGTTGCGGAGAGGTGTGCCAGAATCTGTTGCACCACGGTGTCGTGCGGGCCGCCGTTTGAATCGACGGTCAGGTCAGCTTGGGCATACGTGGGATAGCGCTCGGCCATGAGTTTTTCCATGGTCGCGCGCGGGTCGCCGGTTTGCAGGAGCGGGCGGGTTTGACGTTTGGCAACGCGCGTCATCAAGAGTTCGATGCCGGCGCGCAGCCAAATGGACAGGCCCTGTTGCTTGATGAGTTGCCTTGTGCCTGCGTCCATGAAGGCTCCGCCGCCTGTTGCCAGAACATGGCGGGGCCCTTCGAGCAGTCTGGCGATGACCCTGCGTTCGCCGTCGCGAAAGGCCGCTTCGCCGTAGCGCTCAAAGAAGTCCGAGATCGTGCAGCCTGCCGCAGTCTCGATTTCCTGGTCGGCGTCGTAAAACGGCAGATGCAGTGCTGCCGCCAAACGGCGACCGACTGTACTCTTGCCCGCGCCCATCAAACCCACCAGTACAATTGACCGCTGAAGCCTGGGCGCACCCGTTTGAGGCGATTCCGGCTGTTCCTGCACTTGCATATTTGTTTAATCCATCCAGAATCAAGCCATGTACAGGAACGGGCAGTCTCCTGCCAGTGAGCTGCAATATCGCCAGAAGAGGGCCATTCTTTATGCGTCGCAGGCGGCAATTTCGTGATTTCGACGGGCCAGGCGGTCTTTTCCAGCTGGGCCGGCTGTTTGTTGCGGCAATAATAATGCTGGTTTTGGTGGCTGGAGCGCTGGCTTATTATGGTTCCACGCTGACACCTCAGCGCCACAAGGTGGAAAAGGTTCTGCCCGATGCCCGGTTCCCGCGTTAGCTTTTTAGTTTGTGTGCTTTGCGTTTCGATTTTGCCCGGCGCCAGTTTCGCTACGGAGAGCGTTCCGCCACCGGCGTCTGCAGCGCCGCGTGGCCTTGCGCCGCCGCCGGAAAATTCAGAACCGGTCGTGGCACCTGATGCGCCGGCGCTGGAAGAAGTAGTTCCCGATCAAGTGGGCAGGCCACTAGGACCCAGAGTGACGGTGAGCGGGCTTGCACCCATAGATCCATCCGGGGCGGGTCTCATTGGTCCGGGGAGCGGGGGGTTTGCACCGACGTTGTGGTCGGGCAGTCCGCGGGCCGCGATTGCGACGCGGATCGGGCAACTGCCTGCGTCGCCGAATTCGCCGGCAATGCAAAGCCTGTTGCGGCGTGTGTTGCTGAGCGGTGCCAATCCACCATCCGGCGTGACGCCGGATGGTGAGCCTTCGATGCTGGCGCAGCGGTTGCTCAAGCTTGTGGCCGGTGGCCGGGTCAGCGAAGCGGCGATGCTGGGTGCGCAAAGCGCGCGCGACGATGCGATGGCGCGCCAGGCGTGGACGGAGGCGCTGCTCCTGCAGGCGCGCGACCAGGATGCTTGCGGTGACGCCACGACATTGCGCCAGTCGCTGGGTGAGCCTTATTGGCTGAAGCTGCGTGCGTTGTGCTACATTGTCGAAGGCAACATTCCGGCGGCAGTTCTGACGCTTGATGTGATGCGGGAACGCGCTATCCAGGACGACGCTTTCTTTGAACTTGCGGGCGCGCTGGCCGAAGGCTCTGTGGCCAAGGTTGCCGGGGTTCCCGCGCCGAGTGGACTTCACATGGCGCTTCTGGCGCGGGCCAAGGTTCCTGCTCCGGCCGCACTTGCGGCGTGGTTGCCGGGGCATTTGCTGTTCTCGCAATCGGCCGATGCGGGCGTGAGATTGGCGGCGGTCGAGCGGGCGGCGGTGGCGGGCCTGGTTGGCGCCGAACAATTGCGCGATGCGTATGAAGCGGAAGTCTTTAGCGCGGATCACTACGACGACCCGGAAGAGTGGAGCGCCAAGCTGCCGGCCTCGCGGGTGAATGCGCTTTATTTCCAGGCGATCTCCAAACGTACGCGTCCGGCGGCGCGGGCGGCGGCGTTTGCGGCGGCGCTGGAGCGGGCGGACAGCCAAAACCGTTTTGCGCTGTTCGCGCAGATGAGCCGGGGGATATCGAAACAGATTTTGCCGATTGCCGAGACGACGTGGCTGGCGCCGCAGATTACGCGCGTGCTGCTCTACAATGGTGACGCTAAGGCGGCCAGTGCGTGGTTGTCGACGCTGGTCTCTCCGACCGATGCGCCGACGGTGAATGCGTTGCAGATGCAGGCGGGCCTTGTCTATCCGTCGACGGAAAATCTGGCGCGCATGCCGGCAGCGATCACCTGGTTGGGGCAGAACGCACTGAAGCCATCGGGAGCCAAAGACTGGCTGATGGCGCGCGCGACACGAGAGATTCCGCTGCTGGAAGCGCTGGGCTATGCGATCCCGCCTGATGCGCAATGGGCGGTGTCCGGATCATCGGTGGGTGTGGTGCCTTCGGGCGCGTCGGCTGAGGCGCTGGCGGGCTTGGCGCGGTCGGCCCAGCAGCACCGGCTGGGCGAGACGGTGTTGAATGCGCTGGTGGCATTGGGTGTTGGCGGCCCGGCGCGGGCGCAAGGTCAAACCGTGGTGCGCGTGGTCGATGCGCTGGTGATGGTAGGCTTGCGCGATGAAGCGCGGGCACTGGCGGCGGAAGCCGTGTTGGGTGCGCCGGTGCGGCAAGCCAAATGACGGGCGGGGAAGTGAGGGTGGTTTCGGGTCGCGGTAGGGGTGGTGAGTAATCACCGTCCCTATCGCGACCCGAAACTTACGCGGTTGCGAATATATTTGTCTGCACCAAATAGGAGCAATCGAAATGTTTCCGGAAGCAATGAATGCCAGGTTGCTGTAGATCGCATTGGCGATCTTCGGCGCCGGGTTTCTAATGCTCTACCCGATGGCGCTGGTTTGGCCGTCCGGCTGGTCACGGCACACAGTCCCACACCCGGCGCCAGATCTGCGGTGAATGAGCGATGCCGTCGATAGCCCGGATTATTGCGACACCGACGCGTTGGGTAACAGAACATTGTCCTCATCGACCTTACACTCGAGGACTGACTGAATTCCCCTCAACAAACTGTCGGGTGTGATTGGTTTGGAGATGTGGAGGTCCGCTCCGGCACAAATAGCTGCGTCCACGTGATGTGCCATCGCATTTGCGGTGAGCATAGCGATGGGGGTACGTCGGCTGCCGGACTTGCGTTCAAGTGCCCTGATCGCGCGTATGGCGGATAACCCGTCCATAATTGGCATCTGCATGTCCATGAGGATCAAGTCAAAGGTACCAAGCATGAACAGTTCGACAGCTTCTTGGCCGTTGCTGGCGATCTCAAGCTCGACTTCACAAGGCTCAAGGATGACGCTCACCACTTGCTGATTCAACAAGCAGTCTTCAGCTAGGAGGATACGCAAAGCGGGACCCTCGCTCTCAAGGATTCCAGAAAAACATTCGTCAATTTGTACAATTCGTTTGGACTCATGAAGCGGCATAGCGCGCACTAAGCTCAGAGTCGCGGTGAATTTGGAGCCTACACCCGGTTGTGATTCCGCGGTGACAGCGCCACCCATTGCTTCGGCTAACGTCTTGCAGATCGACAATCCGAGCCCGGTACCACCGTAGTTGCGAGTAATTGTTCCATCCGCCTGAACGAATCGCTGAAACAGGCGCTTTCCTGTTTCTGCATCGAATCCGATGCCGGTGTCCTCGACGCAGATTTGGAGGGTGACGGGCCCATTTCGATCAGCGCTTTGGCAAACGTCGATCACGACGCGCACTTCGCCATCACGCGTAAACTTCACGGCGTTCGACACTAGGTTCGTGACGATCTGCCGAATACGTACGGCGTCACCAACAAATTGCCCGTGTGCGGCCGGACTGAATGCGACCTGCAAACGGACTCCCTTGTCATCTGCCAGATTCTGCATAGGTCGAGCGGCCGCGTTTATTGTTTTGTGCAAATCGAAGACCTCGTTTCTGATCTCAAGCTTTCCAGCTTCCAGCTTTGAAAAATCAAGTATGTCGGACAATAGTTGCGCGAGCGTCTCCCCGGACGACTGAATGATCGAAACGATCTCAAGCTGCGGCGCCGTTAGCTTGGTCCGCGCCAATGCCGCCGCCAAACCAACGACGCCATTGAGGGGTGTCCGGATTTCGTGACTCATGTTTGCAAGAAAGTCTGATTTGGCGCGGTTGCCGGCGTCCGCCTGATATCGCGCGACAGTGAGATTTCTGTGAAGGCGATGCCCAACGCCCGTGATGAATACGACGACGATCAATATTGAAATGCCGAATAGAGATTGGTATTGCGAGATCGTATTCATGCGCGCGAGGTGCCAAACCCACCATGCGCCCTGCGAATCTTGAATTGCGCCCCGAAGTTGACGGATCTTAAGTCCCACCAAACGATCGGCTCGCTCCATCGCGACCCAATGCTGGTGCAAACCCTGTTCGGTCTGACCAACGCCGGTTGCTATCAAGTCCAGGATTTCTGTGTACGCGTTCCTGATGGCTTGTTCTGATTCCCGGAGCAAGGAGAGCATGCGCGCGGCCTCTGCGCCGCTTAAGGAGTTTTGATGCTTGAGGCCCCGCCGTACAGCACTGACGGCGCTTGTGACGCGATCATAGGGAACTGCCACGCGTTGCCGATCGAGCGTTTCGCTGGGTGATTCAATCGCCTGGGTCGAGGAACTCTTTAAAAGTGAAAACGAGTTATCCAGTCCATCGACCAAAACGTACAACTGGTTTCCAGTATGATAGTTTTCCAGCGATTCCGTGTATTCGACCGAAAGCGTGCGCATCGACCAAATACTGTAGAAAGTCGAAATCGCAAACAAAATCGCTAAGAAATAATGGATAGGAACGGATGTAAGGGCTTGCGTGACAACGCGCATCGGATGCGAGAGCGGCATGATTGAAATTCCCGGACAATTTTTGGGCTTCGCTGATCGCTAAACTATTTTGTCGTTTTTCCGCAAAGATCTCGACCGAAGTTGATCCGAAAAGGTGCGCAACTCGTCGATAAGGGCTCGTTCTTTCAAACCGCCGGGACCCTTTAGGTCCCTAGCGACGACAAGCGCCATCGCGTCAAGTTGAGCGTGGATCATCGCAAGGGTTTCAGCTGAAAATGCCGCGCCACCTACCGCTGGATTCGAAAGAGCCCTTATCGATCCGCACATGATCGACCCGAGTTCCGAGAGTAACGGAAAGCCATGCGTTGCACCTTGACCCTTCGTGTCATGCGCGAATGTGAACAATGCATCGATGATGGCCGGCGCGCCCTCGCTATTTTTTTCGGACGCGCCGCCGAGCACGTTGCGCGCGAGTTCAATGTCCCGAAGTAGATGCTGTGGGTACGTTGCAGAAAGTGCGGTTAATTGTTTGGCGCTCGCGTTGATCATCTCCTCCATCGATACGCCTCCAGGCCGCAATGCACGTTTCTTGAGGTAGTTCGCTCGCTGAATGCTGGCTGAAGATGGCGGTGATGCGGAGTTTTCGTCGCTCATTCGCCTATTCCTTTGACTCGGTCGCGTCCAAGGTTTGTTTTCCAAATTGGCCAGCGCGACGTTCGGCGGCCGAATGGTTTTTGATCCGTCGACGCCGGTCTGGTCCGGTGAATCGCTTGCCTAGAACAAACGGGCGCGGATGTTCGACTATATGAATAATGCGGTCCAATAAACTGCGCGCGGAGACCGGTTTCGAGACAAACTCCGTCACACCTGCATCGCGCGCCTGCTCTACCAGACTCTGTTCCGTGTTTCCCGTGAGCATTATGATGGCTACGTACGGGTCGGGAGCGTCGGAGGCCGTGCGCACGAAGCGCGTAAACTCGGTCCCGTTGATCGGTTTCATATTGTAATCGCAAATTACGAAATCGATGTTGTTGGTTTTGAAAATCTCCAAAGCCTCGGTTGCATCTGTCATCTTTATAATTTTTTCGAAGCCAAAGCCGAAACACATCTGCCCGATCGTCTGACAACTAAAAAGGTTGTCGTCGACGATCAGAATTGATAACCCTCGAAAATTGTACGTCTTTGTCATGCCTGTCTCGGGCGTTAAACTCGTTGATGATCTCGAACTCTGGGTTGCGCGGAAGTGATCGCTGGACACTTTACATTGGACAGATTAATGCTCGACGAACGGCACATTTCTGCAGCCAGTCTCGATCTGGAAAGAGAAAGTTAACGAATAACTCGTTAACCCGCCGGATGCACAACCTTTTGAAATATTTCGGAATCTTATCCAAAAGATTTCGCACGATGGTTTTGCTTTGCGCAGCTTTTGGGATGTATTCGTCCTCGCCCGCATGGATCAGCTCGGAAAAATGGGGGAAGCGCGACAGCACCGGCCCGCACGCCGTCAACCCGTCTGCGCGCCCAAGATGCGCACGGACGCTCGACCACGGCCAATGGATTGGCCGCTTGTACAGCCGCGCGCACCGGATTGAGCAGTTTGGTGCACAGCATGGCGGAGAGCATTGGGCAGTCGATACCGCTGGCTTGCGAAGACTGGGCGAACACGAAGGCAGCCTATCGGCTGTTTTCCAACGAACGCATCACTGACAAGGAAATCCTGTCGGGTCATCTTGCCGCCACGAGTGGGCGCGTGAGCGCCGTCGACGGACCAGTCCTGATCCTTCATGACACCACGGAGTTCACCTTCAAGCGTGGTGATACTCAAGCTGTTGGCTGGCCCAGCGAGCACAAGGACGGGACAGGCAAAGGCCGGGTCGCGGTCAGGCCACACACCGAGCACAGCGTGTTCATGCATTCGGGCCTTGTGGTGACACCGCAGGGGCTTCCCCTCGGACTGTCGGCTGTCCGGCTCTGGACGCGACCGGAAAAGAGCCTGCGCAAGTCGTTTTCTGACCGCGAGTTGCAGGCGCGCCCTGCGGAACAGAAGGAACGCTACCGCTGGCTGGAAAACCTGCGGGAAGCGACGCAACGGCTTGGCCGACCCAGGGATTGCATTCATGTGGGAGACCGCCAGGCGGACATGCTGGCCCTGTTCAACGCTGCGCAGGAGCTGGACACGCATTTTCTGGTGCGTATCACCGGCGATCGCACAACGGACGAAGAGGGCGCCTCGATCGACAGCGTCATGAAAAAGGTGCCTGTCGCCGGGACGCGACACGTCACCTTCAAGGGTGTGAAGGGCACCACGCACACGGCAGAACTTCAGGTCAGGTTTTGCCGGATGACCCTCGTGCGGTCAAAACACAAGCACAAGGATTGCCCGCCTGTCGAAGCGACAATCATCTATGCCAGCGAAAATGCAAAACCTGAGGGACGGGTCAGGCTCGACTGGAAACTCGTCACCAACCTTGATGTATCTTCCCTGGCAGACGCCACCGAGAAACTCGACTGGTATGCGATGCGCTGGAAGATCGAGATCTTTCACAAGATCCTCAAATCGGGCTGCAACGTGGAAGAGTCGAAACTGCAGACCACGCATCGCCTGACAAACCTGATCGCCGTCTCCTGCATTGTGGCCTGGCGCATCTTCTGGATGACAATGATCAACCGGAGCCAGACATCCGTACCGGCACACCTCGTCCTGACGGAGCTGGAGATACGGATCCTCGATCGCCGCGTGAAAGACAGAAAACCCCCTGGCTGTAAGGATCTGGCCTACTACATCAACAAGATTGCGCGGCTCGGCGGCTACCTCGACCGCGCGAACGACCCGCCACCGGGAAATGTCGTGATGTGGCGCGGCCTTTCAAAGCTCGCCGACATTGTGATCGGCGCAGAAATTGGAGCAGGACTTGTGGGTGATTGAAAGCGGCTGCAGACGATGGGGGGAAGTGGAATGGGTATCAAGCGTTCCCCAGTCACGTTCGACCTTTGGCAGGAGCAGGGTTGCGGGAAAGCCGCACGCCGGGACTTGTGCGGGGGGCGGTGAGCAATCACCGTCCTTACCGCGATCCGGAACCAAAAAGGGCGCCGTACAATTCTTCGATTTGAGTTGCTTCAGTTTCAGTCAGTTTCTTGAATTCATGCCCGCGGGCGCGCGTGGAGAGTTTTCCCTGGTTCTGGCTCAAAAAGTGGAACAGCAAACCCAATGTTCGTTCAGGCAGGTCGATAACAGATTCGACCCCGGCGCGAAATTGATCGTGGCGGCGGAGAAATGCCACTTCGTCCGGTAAATCCTCTTCGATCGTTTTGCAGACGCAAGCGTACAAGAACTCGGCGTGCGGCGTCGCATCAAAGAAGCGATAGTAATCGTCGGTATCGTTCAGCACGCGAATGTTGAATTTTTTCGTGGCTTCCCATTTGACCAGCGGCAGCAGGCTTTTGGAGTATTCCTCAAGGGTCCGGCGATACTCATCGATCCGCGCCATGATTGTTGACGAAATGGGAAAGATCACGCCGGGAGGATTGAAGCCGCGCTGCTGCAATGCGTGGTGGATCAGATAGCGATGGATGCGCCCGTTTCCGTCTTCGAATGGGTGAATGTAGACAAAGCCAAATGCCAGGATTGCAGCGGCAATCACTGCGTCCATCGATTGTGCTGCGCTCTGATCGAATGCGATCAGTCCGCCGATCAGCGAGCCAAGTGCTTGGGGGCGGGCGCTGATGTGATCGGGAAGAGGGGCTTGCGTTTGCCTATCGTGTTCGCCGACGAAACCTCCCTCTTGGCGCAAACCGAGTTTGACGAAGCGGGCGTCGCCGATGACAATCGTCTGCAAGCGCAACAGTTCGCCTTCATCCAGTGTCCGGCGACCCGCTTCGCCAATGGCGCGTCCCCACCGCTGAATTCGATCCTGCGCAGGGCGTTCGCCTTCGATGGCGTAACTTGACCTGGAGTCTTTCAGCAGCAGGAATGAGGCGGCACGGGCTAATAGATCCCTGGGAATTCCAGCAACAATCCGGCGCGCGCGTTCTGAGAGGTTGGCTTCGACATATTGCTCAAGAAGCTTCGTGCGGAACACGAGGGGACAGAAGGCCGGTGTGCCAGGCAGGTTGTTCCTGACCCGGTGACGCGCCGAGTTTTTGCCTGCAGCCGGCCATTGCTGGTGTGGATCGAGAACGGGGACATAGGCGCCCGACGAAGCGTCGGACAGGTTGAGACGATTTCCGCCCAACCATTCAAACAGGAACCAGAGCCGTCTGGCGTAGCTGCCTGTCGGTTTTGCCTTGACGAGATTTGCAATTGCATTGGCGCCCACCGCTTCAAAAAGGCGCTTGAGGACGGCGAGATCGACACCTTCGTATTTCAGGGCGAAGGTCAGGTGACCTTCGAGCGTGGCAGGGGGCGCATGGCGCGGTGTCAGGATTCGCCAGTCGTTGCCCACGACCACTTTGTGACGTTTGCCGATCGCCGACAGGGTTCGCGGTAACGGTACGGCGAGCTTGTACGCAGCTATGAGCGCGCCATAGCCAGCGGGTGCCGCCCGTTCGGGCAGACGCCGTTCGTGAAAAACGTTTGAAGGTCCGGGAAACGGGGTCTTGCGCGCCGGCTTCAAGAAAACAGTTCCTTTTTGTGAAAACCAAGTATTTTTCCGCTTATGACATGAAAATATGTCCTAATCCATGAAAAAGAATTATTTTTTTGCCATTTTTGTGAAAAGTTCTCTAAAATTTTGCTTACAGGGCTTTTGGCTTTGCTCCGGCTTGGGCTGCTGTCCGCGGTCGTGTACCCGGCCTGGAAGTCGCGATAGAGGCTGCAGACGATTGGGGAAGTGGCGCGGTGGAGGCAGGCCCCCATCCCCTGCAAGTGGGGGAAGACACCAGGGAGCCTGTGGCATTTTTGTTCTTGTTTTGTCTTTGCTGTTAGTATAAGTGACTGTTATTGATGAGACAAGGAGGTTTTGATGGATTTGGACCATGCGCCGGATGTGCTGGCGCTGTTTGACCACAGCATTCAGGCTGCGGGGGTGGCGGGGGAGCAGCGCAATGCGCGGGTGCTTTATCTGGCGCTGACCTCACGGCTTTTGGCGCGGCCGGTCAGTGTTCTGGTGAAGGGGTCGTCGTCGGGCGGCAAGTCGTTTCTGGTCGACCGGGTGCTGGCGCATTTTCCGGA